>CANPNQ010000190.1 GCA_947575425.1 uncultured Erysipelotrichaceae bacterium | reverse complement strand
GTGATCGTAGCCATGAGGGATCTTTGTGTGCCGCATTGGGCGTAGGGGAGGATGGCGCCAGAATGATCTTGGATCTGCATGAGCGCTCCCATGGTCCTCATGGTATTGTGGCAGGTATGACCGGATCGGGAAAAAGCGAGCTGTTGATCACGATGCTATTGTCATTGGCTTGTAACTATCATCCCTATGATTGCGCCTTCATCCTGATAGATTATAAGGGCGGAGGCATGGCAAAGGCATTACAGCGGCTGCCGCATACAGCAGGGATTATCACAAATTTGGATGGCAGTATGATTGAGCGCTCCCTAAATTCCCTGCATGCAGAGCTGCTAAGAAGACAGAGGATCTTCGCACAGGTGATGGATGAACAGGGGTTGGCAAGTATGAATATCGATATCTATCAAACGCTGTTTCATGAGAAACGTGTGCATGAGATCATACCGCATTTGATTATCGTAGCAGATGAATTTGCGGAATTGAAGCAGCAGGAAGGGCAGTTTATGGAACAGCTGATTCGTATTGCCCGCATTGGTCGCTCATTGGGCATCCATTTGATTCTGGCAACGCAGAAGCCAAGCGGGGTGGTGGACGATCAGATTTGGAGCAATGCCCGCTTTCATATCTGCTTGAAGGTTGCGGATCAAGCAGATAGCATGGACATGCTGAAACGTAAGGAGGGAGCGCAGATTCGTGCTGTGGGCCGCTTTTATTTACAGGTTGGCTATGATGAATTGTTCACACAGGGACAATGTGCCTATGCAAAGGCCCCTTATGATCCCCAAGGAATCGGAAGCGGCAAAATCCTTTTATCTAAGCTGGAGAACAATGGGAGCATACGCAGAGAGTGGAAGCGCGATGCCCAAGGTGCGATCAGTGAAATGGATGCGCTAATATGTGAGATCTGTGCGATTGGCACCGCAAAATCGTTGCGTACGCCTCGCTTATGGCTACCCCCGTTAAGTGGGGAAATCAACCCCAAAAAGCTTGCTAAGGGGGAGATCGGTATGGTAGATGATCCATGGAATCAGCGTCAGTTTCCATTGTCTGTGGAAGCGCAATATCACAATACATTGCTTCTGGCACAGGAAATGCAGGAGGTATCACAAGGGCTGATGACATTGGTATTTGCCTATATGGAGATGAACGAGCGAAAGCGACATCACGTGGTGATTCTCGATGGAGGACATGGAGAATTGTGTCAGCTGAGTGACATGCCGCATATCTATGCTGCCCTTTCGCTGGAGGAGGAAGCGGATGTCCGTTTTGTGATGCAGCGCATGCTGCGAAAGAAGCGGGAAGGGGGAAGCGATCATCACTGGCTGCTTGTCATTCACAATGTGGGCGCCTTTCTGGAACAGTATGAGGAGGGAGAACTGTGGGTAAGAGAGTTGGTGTGGGATCATGGGACAAGCGGGATTCTTGTATGGCTTTCCGCCATGTCGGTAAATGATGTTCCTTCCCGCCTGTATCGCCATTTTGAAAATCTGCTTCTCTTTCATATGCAGGATGAACAGGAGGTGTATGCCTTGCTTGGAGCTCGTTGTCGTATGGGCAAAGCGCGACTACGAGCGATGTGGAAGCAGCTCGATCACTGCTATGAGGTACAGATCGCACAGCCATCCATGCCCCATTTTAGGCATACATCAGCGAAAAAATGGAAGATGCCCCGCTTGCCGCAGAAACTGTTCCATCGGGAATTGGCGGCTGAAAAGGATCGCTTTGCTATCGGCATTTCCTTTCAAACAAGGGAAGCATTGTATATTCCGATGCAGGGTACTTGGATCATTAGCGGTCCTCGCTATCGGGAACAGTTGCACTTGTGGAAGCAGCTTTGTGAAGCCTGTGCTTATACGATGTCCTTTCCCATGAATCTGGATGAGTGTATGGATGAGGGAATGGAGGTAATCGCTCTTGCTCCCGATCAATTAAACCTGTTGGCGCATCATCCCCGCTTTGTATCACTGCGGGAGGAGGGGCGTGTTTTATGGTATGGAGGTGGTTTTGCGCAATATCAATATTTATGGAATCTGAGGGGCGCAGGCATCTCATGTGCAAAGCAGGAGGGACTATGGCTGAAGGAGGAGGTGGTGGCATTTTTGAGTGTGAGCGCACCGTGATGCTGACGATCATCATCCCGTCCATTCAATCCCAAATGGATGTGATCGCAGCCTTACAGCTGCGAATGGATGAGCTTTGTTATAGGAGCGCGAAATGGGCACAGGAATCAAATAGGGAGCGCTTTTGTGCGGATGGAGTACATCTTTTGGTGCGTCGTCGCAATGGTCAAGTGATGGGAAAGGAAACCTTGGGGGAAATGGGTGTGGAAAACAACGAATGCTTTTACTTATTTTGATAGGAGGAAAAACAAATGAGCATGAAAATCAATGTGGAGCCGCAGGCTCTGGAAAGAAGCGCCGCACGATTGGAGGAACAGTGCCATGCGTATGAAAAAAGCTATCGTCAGCTGTATCAATGTGTGGATGAAATGAAGGCCGCTTGGCAGGGAAAGGATAATCTGGCATATGTAAGTCAAATACGCGGCTTTGAACAGGATTTTATCCATATGGTACAGATGATGCGCTGTTATGCAGAATTTTTGCGCAGTGCTGCTCAGGCATACCGTTTGACGCAAGAGGATCGCAGCGCTAAAGCGCGCTTGCTGAGCAATTAGGAAAGGGGGAAACAATCCATGGAGCAAATCGTTATTTCGTTGGCTGATGTCACAAGATGCGCCGCAGAAATGCGTCGACAAAATACCCAGCTGATGCAAGCATTAAATGAAATGAAACGGATTATGAATGAGCTTTCTGCCTATTGGCAATCTCCCGCAGCGGAAACGATCCGATCCCGCTTCCATACGATGTCGGCGGTCTTTGACAACTATCGCCAAATCGTGGAAAGTTACGCACAGTTTTTGGATGCGACTGTCACAAGCTATGAACAAACAGAACACAGTATCCAACAAAATGCCTCAACCTTTCAATAGAGGATTATTTTATGGATCAAACAAGACGATCTTTGATTGCCCAGCAGCGCTCACGCCTTAACAGCGCCGCTGCTTCGCTGCGTCAATCAAGAGTGTTCTTTCATCGTTATCGCTATGAGCTTTCTGCACAATACAGCAGTGAGGAAAGCGCCCGATTAATTACAGCCTGTAATGAATGCATCCAAAGTATGAATTACCTGCATGATCGCATGGAACTGTTATCCTCGCGTTTATTATGGTTGGAGCGGATCAGTACATGAGATCTCTTTGTATACAAGCGGATCAACTGATGAGTCAAAGTCTATCTCTGCTTCAGGCCATCAACGAGCTGGAAAACAGCGCTCATGCATTAACTTATATGCAAAATTATCCCTTTTCCATGGACAATGATACGCGTTATGAACTTGTTTTGATAGAAAAGCAGCTGTGTTGCTTACAGGAGCGTATGCAGGGAGTGGATCGCTTTGTCAAGGACAGTGCTTATGCCTATGCACAAATAGAGAAGCAACTGA
>CANPNQ010000189.1 GCA_947575425.1 uncultured Erysipelotrichaceae bacterium | reverse complement strand
ACCCGGTACCGCCCTTCGTCGCTCGTACAAATTCATCCTCTACATAAATCTTGATTGGATTGACACCTTGGGGATAATAAGCTCCGACCGGTGATAAAATTATCACAAATTTATAACGATTCGCCGGATGAACACCAACTGCGGCTTCGCTCGCAAACATAAAGGGGCGGATATATAAGGAAGTTCCTTCTTCGTAAGGCACCCAGTCCTGCTCGTATTCCACAATGCTTCTCACAGCTTCCACAAAATCCTCGACCGCTATCTCTGCCATACACAAACGACGATTGGAATTGATAAAGCGCTTTGCGTTCATATCCGGACGAAATAACAGAATTTTGCCATCCTTTGAACGATAGGCTTTCATTCCCTCAAAAGTTTCCTGTGCATAATGCAATACCATACTTGCCGGATCCATCGAAATCGGTCCATATGGAACAATCCTTGCATCATGGAATCCTTTCTCCTTTGACCAATCCATCACAAACATGTGATCGGTAAAGTATTTACCAAACCCCAAAGATTCTCCATGAAACGGTTTTTCTTTCTTTCTCTTAGCTTCCTCTATCGTAATTTTCATCTCATTGCCTCCTGTTATGTTGTAAGTTTGTTATTAGGGTACACCTATTCACACCATTCGTCAATCATATTTTACATATTTTTCATGAAAATTTTATCTTTTTTTCATAACAATGAATAATCTTTCTTTTTTTATTCCTATCATTTTCTTATCATCCCTGTATGACGATCAGATCATAGCGAAGATGGTAAAAAAGATTTATTTTCCTTCGTAACTTTTTAATTGATGACAGGTGATCTCATATTGTCTGCGATATCCTTCCAGTTTTTCCTTTTCCTGTGCGACCTTTGCGGCTGGTGCTTTATTCACAAAGCCGGGATTATGCAGCATTCCCTCACTGCGCTTGATTTCCTGTTCCAAGCGCTGCTTTTCCTTAGACAGCTTGGCTATCTCTTCTTCCACATGGATGACGCTGGCGCTGGCAACCTTCAAGGATCCATTCAGGATCGGACGTGTTATCATATCCTCACTTGTGATCTCCTCGCTCCAATGGGCATGGCACATCTTCTCCAGAATGGCTGCGATCGCTTCTTCTTTCTTGCGAATCTGATTATTTTCATCACAGATGATTACAGAGATATCTGTACTCGGCTTGATCTGATAAGCACTCTTAATCTCACGTACCGCTTCGATCATAGTAATCAGCTGAGCAACAGCGGCTGCTTCCTTAGCATCAATTTCCACATCAATCGCTTTGGGCCATTTTGCCAGATTGATGCTTTCCTCCTCATGCGGCAGGGTTAAATAAATTTCTTCGCTGACAAATGGCATGAACGGGTGCAGCATACATAAGATAGCGCGCAGCAGTGCAGTTAAAGTAGAACGAGTGGCGTGAATCTGTGTTTCATCACCAGACTGCAATCCTGCCTTGGACAATTCGATATACCAAGAACAGAAATCATTCCAAACAAAATTATATAATTCGTTTCCAACCAACGCAAACTCATATTTCTCCATATTCGCTGTGACATTTGTCAATACATGATTGAAACGATCCATAATCCATTTATCGATCATGGAGACGTGAGATAAATCGATATCACTCACCTCCATATGCTCATCCAGCTGCATCAATACGAAACGAGAGGCATTCCATATCTTATTGATAAAATTCCAGCTGGCCTCCATCTTATCGTTGGAAAAGCGTAAATCCGCTCCCGGAGTGGAATTAGTCGTCAAGAAGAAACGCAGGGAATCCAAGCCATACTGATCGATCACATCCATCGGATCCACTCCATTCCCCAACGATTTACTCATTTTGCGACCTTGTTCATCACGGATTAAGCCATGGATCAGCACATCCTTGAACGGGCGGTTTTTCATGCAATATCGCGTCTGGAACGCCATGCGGGCAACCCAGAAGAAGATGATATCATAACCGGTGATTAACAGATCATTAGGGAAATAGCGCTCCAGGTCCTGTGTTTGATCGGGCCATCCCAATGTGGAGAATGGCCATAATGCGGAGGAAAACCATGTATCAAGCACATCCTCATCCTGCATCCAATTCTCTTTATCCTCAGGATCCTCCATACCGACATAAATCTCGCCGCTTTCTTTGTGATACCATGCGGGAATGCGATGTCCCCACCACAGCTGACGGGAAATGCACCAATCCTCAATGTTCTCCAGCCATTGCCGGAACGTCTTTTCAAAACGCTGCGGATAAAAGTGAATCTTCTGATCTTCCAAATCCTGATACTTCAACACCTCATCTGCCAATGGTTTCATTTTAACAAACCATTGCTTAGATAAATATGGCTCAATGACGACGCCGGTGCGCTCACTGTGTCCGACCTGATGGGTGATCTCCTCTATGTGATCCACGACTCCATCCTTTTCAAACTGCGCTACCAGCGCCTCTCGACACGCAAAACGATCCATGCCTGCATACGATAACGCCAATTCATTCATCGTCGCATCATCATTCATGCATACCGGCATCGCTAAATCATATTTCTTTGCCAAGGCAAAGTCATTGGGATCATGCGCCGGCGTGCATTTCATCACTGCGGTACCAAACTCCCTATCGATGTAATCATCTGCCATAATCGGCAGTGCTTCTCCATTCGCCGGATTGATCGCATGCATGCCGACAATGTCTTTGTATCTTTCATCCTCCGGATGGACAAAGATCGCCTGATCCGCAAACATCGTCTCCGGTCTTGTTGTAGCGATCACCAATTCCTTGCCCGTTTCCACTACATGATATTTAAAATAATACATATAGCCCTTGATCTCCTTATGGATGACCTCAATATTGGAAAGAGCTGTTTTCGCCTGCGGATCCCAATTGATAATACGCTCTCCTTGATAAATCAGCCCATCGTGATACAGATCGACAAATACCTTGCGTACTGCCAAAGACAGACCCTCATCCAAAGTAAAACGCTCTCTTGTATAATCCAAAGATAATCCCAGTTTGGCCCATTGCTTATGAATATGTCCGGCATATTCATCCTTCCACTCCCATGCGCGCTCCAAGAATTTTTTCCGTCCTAGATCATAGCGCGAGATCCCCTCTTCTTTTAAGCGGGCATCCACCTTTGCCTGTGTCGCAATTCCGGCATGATCCATTCCCGGCAGCCAAAGCATATCATAGCCCTGCATACGCTTATAGCGAGCCACCATATCCTGCATCGTCGTATCCCATGCATGACCCAAATGCAGCTTACCTGTTACATTGGGCGGCGGAATCACAATACAATACGGATCCTTGCTTTTATCTCCTGCTGTAAAATAACCCTTGCGGCACCATTGTTCGTAATAATGCTCCACCTGCTTGTGATCATATTTCGGTGCCAATTCCTTTTTCATACCATTTCCTCCTTTATATCATTGTTAAAATTTATCTCTTATATCTCTGTTTTTTCCTTTTCATCCCTGATATCTTGCTTTTATTTATCACGATCCAATCGCTTAAGCC
>CANPNQ010000188.1 GCA_947575425.1 uncultured Erysipelotrichaceae bacterium | reverse complement strand
CCGGACAGCGGATGGGGAGCTGCCTTTAACGAAGAAAGTGAAAATCAAGGTGTTACCGAAGCCGATCACGATCGAGATAGAGGATAAGGAAAAGAAACGTTTGGAGGACAATCCGCCATTGACATATAAGGACTTCAAACCACAGCTGGTCACATGGAATGGGGTACAAGATACGATTGATGAGAGTGTAATCAAGCTCAGCACAAGCGCAGGTAAATACTCTCCCATCGGCACCTATCCGATCATAGCGAAGAATGCGCAGAAGCAGTTGAATGACAATTATCCGAACTATACCTTTACGATCAAGGAAGGAAAGCTGAATATCAAGGATAATGGAGATAAGAACTTTTGGGACACAGATGATGATGGATGTCCTGACTTGAACATACAGATTGAGGATGAAGAAGGAAATACGATCACCATCAATGGAGACATGAATGAGGATGGTATACCGGATTATAACATTGATACAAATGGAGATGGAAAGCCTGATTTAAATATTGATACGGATCATGATGGCAAACCTGATCTCAATCTAGTAATCCTCAAGGAATGGAAGCCAAGCAAATGTGTGACCTTAGGAGATATTCAATACTCGAGTGGCATTACCGCAAAGCCAGAGATCAACATAGATGTAGATGGAGATCTGATCCCCGATATTGACATTGATACAAAGGGTGATTTCAAACCACATATCAATATCTCCAACGATGGCAAGACTCCCCACGTCAATATCGCAGTTATCCATACATGGAAGCCGGAAAAAGATTATAAAGTGGGAACCATGATATATGACAGCATCGACGTAAATGATAGTAAGCCAGAGATCAACATTGATACGGATGGCGACGGTTATCCTGATATCAATTTGGACTTAGACAATGACGGGAAACCAGATATCAATATTGACTGGGATGGCGATTGGATTCCAGATACACAAATTGATACAACGGGAGATGGTAAAGCAGATACGAACATCGATGTGGATGGCAACGGTATTCCGGATGAAAATATCAAGGAGATCACGGAATGGAAGCCGGAGCATAATGTATCAAGCCCTTTCGCATATGATACGATGCGATTTGATGAACCGGAAGATCCCAACGATGATCAAGAAGGGCAGGACAAGACAAACGGAGACGTACAGGGAAGCTATTATCCGGGGGGTCATTTAGGCGGAGCCTTAACTGGAGATGCAACAAATGTAATGACTTATATTGGATTTGTCTGCTTATCGATTGGGGTCATAGCCCTGATTCTATTCAAATATAAGCAAGATAAAAACGAATGAAATTAAGGGATGTACGATTGTATAAACTTTGTGAAACAGGGAAAATCATTATGATCTTCCCTGTTTTCTATATCTTGATGTAACCGTTGATTACAGGTTGCTATGCTTGTCTTATTGATATGCTCTGATGGATTGACGCATCCTGTCTTATGATTGATTAAACGCAGTATGATATAGGCTGTCATGGGAATAAAGCAAGTCCATCATTCAAAGATATGCTGAACTTCTCATAGTAGAGAAATTAGGGGAAGATGATCAAGGAATGAGGCTATGTTTGCGTGATATACCTTGTGCATGACTTAAAAATTCAACCGATTTATGGTATACTATTACAGAACACGGAATACTTGTGTGGTTGGATCAGCAACGATGCATAAGCGATCCATGCGCTCACCTTCCAAGGTCGAGGGTCATGTCAAATGTAAAGTGAGAATGACAGATCGTAATTTCAACAGCGATTAAAGTCGCAATTTTGCCAATCAAGCAAGTGACTTGTTTTGGCATATCTATGTAAAACAAAGCGATTAGGAAACTGTCCGTATTCTGATATAGAACGTCGAACCCTTCTAAATCAAGATTGATCTTCCGTATATGGAAAATAAAAAGCTGCTTTTATGCAAAAAAACATATAAAGATATAGTCAAAATGCGGATATTCTAGTAAAATAAAGATGAAAGACTATCAGGAGTTGAGAACATGGAAAAACAAGCGGAAAAGAAAGATGTAAAAAAGAAAACGGAACATAAAAAGCAAGGTGCTGATCAAAAGAATTCAATCAGCGTGTCATTGAAAACGATTTCTACCAAGCAAACATCTTCCGACAAAAATCATAAGAAAACATCCGGCAATTCCGGAACGAAGAAACAGACACAAAATCAAAAGCAGAAGCCGAACAACAGTGGTGTCAAGAAAACGGAAAGCAAACAGAGCGATGCGAAGAAACAAAGCATTTCCTCTAAGTCGAAGAATTATGATCAAAAGACCAAAAGCAGTGATGCGCAGCCATTGGGAGAGCGGATCAAATATCAGCTAAAGAAGAACTATTTATTGTGGATCACCTTGATCATCATAGCGATCCCATGTATTATTCTCGCCTATATTCTAATCGGCTCAAGAGAGGGATCGACATCACCCGTGGTCGGCAGTCGTTTTGACAATGCACTGGATCCGGAAATTACCACGCAGGATTTGAATGCCTTGAAGGAGAGCTTGCAGTTTGAGGATGCCCAAGCGATTGAAATTAATTTGAAGTCAGCTACCCTGCGTATTACCATTGATACCAGAGATGATATGACGCAGGAGGAAATGAACGCATTGCTTGTCTCTGCCTATGATAAGGTTGTGGAGAAGCTCCCTGTCGCGACTTATTTCACGAATCAGAAGCGTGGCGAGGGAGAGGAAGAAGACATCGTTAAGATGTATGATTTGGAAATCAGCGTGTATAACTTCATTCCCGAAAATGAGGAACAAAAGGCAAGCCAGATCCATTTGAGCCGCAGTAAGAATGCCGCAAGTGAAGAATTGATCGACGATGTACTAACATCGCCCCGTGATGAACAAAGTGCCAATGACATCTTGCATCCAGATACCAGTGAACCACCGGTATCAGAAGAAAATACAGAGGGCGAATAGCCCTTTTTATACGGAGGCTTATGAAAAAGAACGATAAAGTGATCGCATTATGCGAGGATTATACCTATGATGGAATGGGGATTGTTCGGATTGACGGTTTTTTGTTATTTGTGAAGGGATTGCTTGTGGGAGAGGAAGCAGAACTGATCGTCACGATGGTAAAGAAGCACTATGGCTATGGCAGGGTGCTTCGCTTAATCAAAGAAAGTCAAGAGCGCGTAACACCGCCTTGCCCCCTTGCGGGAAAGTGCGGGGGATGCCAACTCCAGCATATGTCCAAGGCGCATCAGGCGTGGTTTAAAAAGCATCAGACACAGACAGCAATGCGGCGGATCGGCGGCATTGAGACGAAGGTAAATGATGTCTTATGCATGGAGGATGCATGGCATTATCGCAATAAGGCACAGATCCCTTTTTCCGTATCAGAAAACGGAGTGATCAGTGGGTTTTATCGCATTCATTCCAATACGATTATCAATATGGAGGATTGTGCGATCCAGCATCCGATCATCAATCGCATTTTGCAATGTGTCAAGCATGAATTGAAATCACAAGCCTTTTCTGCGCCGCTGCGTCATTTGTTGATTAAATATGCCATTTCCA
>CANPNQ010000187.1 GCA_947575425.1 uncultured Erysipelotrichaceae bacterium | reverse complement strand
TTGCAGAGGCTGGGGCTTCTCATTCACATCAAGAATCATTCCCGTACTATGATTCTTCCCCTGCAAAGCAGATTCCTTTTTTTCTTTTCTCATTTTTTTCTCTCTTTCTAAGCAAACGGAGGCGTCAAATAAAGCATGAAGCTCCATGCTTGTAATATTTTATCATAAATGAGCATGATTGAGTAGACCATATTCAGATTCAGAAAAGGCTATTTTTATCCATTGGAATGATTTATTTCCCATATGACATCAAGCCTGTATCTGCGCATGGTATCATAGCGATCCCAATGGAACCTCTATGATGGATATTCATAGTGATAACAAGCATAGGATTTAAAAGGAGGCATTCCATTTGAATCCCTTTCTTCCAAAAAGGTAATTGCTTCTGTCTCCGCTTCATGCAATCCCTACGTAAAAAAGCAGTGGATCAGAAACGATTCCACCGCCTGATATGGCTACTGATCATGATCCTGCGCAAACCACTTGCTCAATTCATTGATGATAATCACACTAAGTGATAATCCAAAGACAATACACCATGAGGAAAGCGGCAATGCTACTGTTTTTAACAGCATTTGGAAGAACGGTAGTTGCGATACCAAGATCTGTAACACGATACTGAACAAAATGGTCAAGATCAGCCATTTGTTTCTACATAAGCCTACCTGAAAAATCGAATGGGTACGAGAGCGCAGATTCAAAGCATGAAACAGTTGGGAGATGGACAGCACCATAAAGGCCATTGTCTGTGCCATCGCCTGTGAAGTGTTCAAGCCATAGCGAAATGCCACTAGTGTGATAGTTCCAATGAGCATGCCATTCAATACGGTAAATACCATGCCACCGTGCGCAAACAGGCTTTCTTTGGGATCTCTTGGTCTTTCCTCCATAATGAAGCGATCCTTAGGATCTACACCGAGTGCCAGTGCGGGAAAGGCGTCCGTTACTAGATTGACCCATAAAATCTGAATGGCACTCAACGTCGAAGTGATATGGGGCATTAACATGATTGCCAAAAACAAGGACATGATCTCACCCAAATTACAGCTTAACAGATACAATACTGCCTTTTGAATATTCGCATAGATATTCCTGCCCTGCTCTACTGCCGTGACGATCGTTGCGAAATTATCATCCGCCAAAATCATATCACTTGCCTGTTTACATACATCCGTTCCGTTTTTTCCCATCGCAATGCCGATATCCGCATTTTTCAAGGAAGGCGCATCATTGACACCGTCCCCACTCATCGCTACCACATGACCCAAGCGCTTAAAGGCAGAAACGATGCGCACCTTGTGTTCCGGTGTGACCCGCGCAAATACACGGATATCTTTCACCCTTTTCAATAACTCCTCATCCTTCAGCTCATCCAATTCCCGACCGCTGATAACCTCCTGTTCACCTTTGGCAATTCCCAGTTGTCGGGCGATGGCAAGAGCGGTCAGCGGATGATCTCCGGTGATCATTACCACGCTGATTCCGGCTCTGCGGCATGTTTCGATAGACGCCTTCACCTCATCACGGGGTGGATCAATCATGCCTACCAATCCGACAAAGGTCATTTCATGTTCCACACCGCTTTGATAAGGATCACTCACTTTACGATAGCTGATTGCCAATACGCGCAGCGCTGATGCGGACATCTTGCGGGCAGCCTCTTGAATCCGCTTCTTTTCATAGGAATTTAATTTTACCAGTTGCGTTCCCATCTTAACATGGGTACACCCTTCTAAGATACGCTCCACAGCCCCTTTGGAATACGCATAATACGAGGAATTGTTTTGATGGATGGTAGTCATCCTCTTACGCTTGGAATCAAAGGGCAACTCATTTAAGCGCACATAGCGCATCTCCCATTCATTTTTATCCACACCCTGTTTTCTGGCATAGGCGATTAGCGCTGCCTCGGTACCCTCTCCGATAATCTCACCCTCCTGCAATACCGCATTATTACAAAGGGTGATGCCGCTCAATAGCTCCTTATCGGGATGATCATATTCGCCATTGCTCCAACAGGTTACCACATGCATCTGATTCTGCGTCAGCGTTCCCGTCTTGTCACTGCAAATCACACTGACAGAGCCGAGTGTTTCCACCGCATGCAGCTTGCGCACAATCGCATTGTTTTTAGACATCACCTGTACTCCCATCGCCAATACGATCGTTACCACGGCTGGCAATCCTTCGGGAATCGCCGCTACCGCTAAGGAGATCGATAGCAGCAGCATATCAAATAAGTTTCTGCCCTGAAACAATGACAGCGCAAACATCGCCACACAAACGGAAAGACAGATGATGCCCAAAACCTTAGATAAATGCGCCAAGCGCACCTGCAAAGGTGTCATTTCTTCCTTAGCATCCGAAAGCATTGCCGCAATCTTGCCGACCTCGCTGTTCATGCCGGTGCGCACCACAACGCCTCTTGCCTTCCCATATGTAACAAAGGTTGACATAAACACCATATTGCGCTGATCAGCGATTGGCATTTCCTCCTGATAAATGAGCTGTGCATCCTTTTCCACTGCTTCGCTCTCCCCAGTCAGCGTACTTTCCTCTACCTTCAGATTTTTGCTTGTGATCAAGCGCATATCCGCCGGAATATAGCGGCCTGTTTCCAATTCCACGATATCGCCGACCACAAGTTGAGAAGCATCCACTTCACGCAAATAACCTCCGCGTACCACATACGCCTTAGGCGAGGCCAGCTTCTCTAATGCATCCATTGCTTTCTCCGCCTTATATTCCTGTACCAATCCGATGATCGCATTCATCACGATCACAAACAGAATGATCAACGCATCCATCATTTCCTGCAAGCATGCGGAAATCATGGCCCCTACAATCAAAATGATCACCATCGGATCCTTAAATTGTGTCAAAAACAGAGATACAAGTGATTTCCTCTCCTGCTTCTTTAGTTCATTACTGCCAAACTCTCTGCGCCTGTTTGCGATTTGAGCAGGCTTTAACCCTTTGTTCGCATCGCTGTTGAATTCCTTCAGTACCTCATAAGCGTTTTTACGATAACTCATCCTGCGCTACCTCCTCACATCCCATTTGTATGAGTACACCACATATCTTATGAGACTTTCGACAAAAGCACACAATAAAAGCACATGTTGCCACGTGCTAATGATACTGATTGGATTTTTTATGAGAACGCAGGATATCGTGAAGTAACTCATGGAGTTCTTCTTCCAAATTTTCCGCATCCACATATTTGACTTGCTTCAGAAACAGATCCATATAAATCGGCTGAGAACTATGCTGATCTGTATCGATATAGAAAGAAACACCCTCATGGGCTTTCCACCTTCCCACTCCATATAGAAACAATGAATTGAGATTCATAGTCCCCGGAATGCCTTCTATCTTATCTGTCCATGGACTCAGAATTACCTCAATCCCTGAATCTTCACATACCTCAAGAAACAACTCTCCACTCTCTTTATTCTCCATCCATCCACTGATAAAAATATGGGATATCTCCTCTTGTTCACAATAATCCAAAATACGGTTTTGATATTCCGCAAGAAAGG
>CANPNQ010000186.1 GCA_947575425.1 uncultured Erysipelotrichaceae bacterium | reverse complement strand
CTATAGGCATTAGTATGTCCTGTTTTCTTCTCCTTATGTATGAGGGAAGAGGAAGTTTTACCTCATAATGTTTATGAGGATAGAGGAAGGTGAAAATGCATCAGATAAAATAAGAGCTTACACCCACAGGTTTTACGTGGTAATCCTATTGCCAAAAAGAATCATTCGAGTATAATTAAGACAAGTCATTTCAAATTGTCTGTGAAAGAAAACGGACCCTCCTTTTGAATAAGTAACGAATGCAATGCAAAGGAAAAAATAAGCAGAAAGGATGAATCCAATATGGAGCAACAACTAAACAGTTCAATGATCTATGAGGGTGCCATATTCTCCCTTACCCATGATGAGATAAGGCTGGAGGATGGCAGAACGACATTTCGCGATGTGATCCATCATCATGGCGGTGCCGGGATCTTAGCAATACGTGAAGATCAAATATTGCTGGTTTCCCAATACCGCTATGCCGTGAAAGCACAGCTATGGGAGATTCCAGCGGGTAAACTGGAAAAAAACGAAGATCCAAAAGCCTGCGTGATTCGGGAATTGAATGAGGAAGCAGGGTATGTATGTGAAACGGTGGAACCCATCTGTTCGTTTTTCACCACACCCGGTTTTTGTGAAGAAAAGATTTATGTTTTTATGGGAAGTCATCCCCATGAAGTCAGCGAACGCAAGCCAATGGACGATGATGAACATATCACAATACAATGGTTTTCCTTAGCCCAAGCCTATCAGATGATCTTAAATGGAGAGATCATTGACGCAAAGACAATCATTGCCCTTCAACATTCGATGTTGATAAAACGATAGGAAATATAACTACCCTTTGATAAATAAAACACATCTGTTTAAAGGAAACAGATGTGTTTTTATCGCTTTTCATTTCATAAATGAATTTCACGTGCTTATTTCAGCAGCAACGATCCTTTCGATCATGCCTCTTTCCATATTCCCGCAAGGCGCATCAGTTCTTTGGCATTGGTGGAGGTAGCCTTTCCATCCTTGATGCGATAATCGAATTTGATCTCATCCTCTACATAATATTCGCTGAAATGGCAGTTATGGGCTTGAATATCAGGATCATTTTCACAATCGCATAATTCAAAATCATGGGTAGATACCAGCGTAATCACCCATGGCAGATGCAAACGCCTGATGGCTGTTTTAGCACACAGGATGCGATCCGCACTGTTGGTTCCTTTGAATATCTCATCAATCAATACAAGCATCGGTTTTTTATACTCACTTGCATCCATCATCGTCTTAATCCGCAACAGCTCTGCATAAAACGTAGAGATTCCTTCACTTATATCATCCCTGACGCGCATAGAGGTAAAAACGGGCATCACACTTGTCCGCATTGCCTTTGCGCATACCGGTGCACCTGCCCGACACAGCATCATAGAAATGCCCAGAGTGCGCAAGAACGTCGTTTTCCCACTCATATTACTGCCGGTAATGATCCATGTCCCATTGGATAATATAATGGAATTGGCGACCATCCGCTTCTGTGCCAACAACGGATGCGCCCCCTCAACAAGCTCATACAACGGAGTTGCTTGATCCTGAATGCTTGGAAAGCACCAAACCTCCTTCACCTGTGCCAATACACTGAGGGAAAGCAATGCTTCTATCTCTCCCACTGCACAAAGCCATGCTTCCAGATCCTTTCCCCATTTTCTGCGCCATCGCTCCAAAACGATCACACACGGCACATCTAATTGGATCAAAGCTGCCAAAAGCACATAGGAAATGAAATTACGCCGCAGTGTGAATACATTCATCCATCGTGACAAATGATGGAAGCCCTCATGTCCCTTTTTTATCGTATCACAAAGCTCATTTAATAAAGGCATCTGAAATTTTGCAGCTTGAATGATCGTAAACAGATGATCATAGTCCTTTAGCATCTGTGCCATATCTCCTGTAAAAAACAACAATTTTTGGGTATGGTGATAAATAGCGATGCTAATCACCATATTGAAAAGCATCATGAATGCCAAATAGCCATAAGGAAGGATATGCATAAAAGCCAAAAGAAGAAATAGCAGCGTCAATGAGACCATACAAGCACTAATCGATACGAATATCATGGGGAAGGATGTGCTTCCCTGATTGGCATAATCAATCAGAAATGCCATATCTTTTTCCTGAAAGCGATGTGAATCCTGCGCAAAACGCACTCCCCCACTTTCTAGAGCAAGTAAAAAATCCTTTTGATCGAGCAGCTCAGCAATCGCCTCCTGCCTGCGTCTGATCGCATCGATTGTATCATCCTCTCCTTGCAACAGAGCGATCAATCTTTTCTTTCCATAAGGCGTTGCCGCAAAATTCAAATACTGATACAAAGAGTTTGGTCCTAACAGATCCAGATCATAAGATATCATATCTTCGTCCAAACAAGCGCTGTCGCTCGTTTCCTTCTTCCATGCATCATCCATCCTTCGACACAGTTTTTGATTGACTTCAATCATCGCATCATACTGTTTTAGCTGTTCCTTCAACTGTTGGTGACGATGAACGAGAAACAAAAAGAATAAAAACAGGAAAAGCGCAAGGATATATGCAAATGGCTCATTGTTTTGATTGGCATAGATCAAGAGAAACAAAGCGATCCCCATACTGACAAGGCGCATCCCACTATAACAATAGGAGCGCTTTACTAATGGTATTTGAAGCCGTTTCCATTCTCTGATCATCGATTCCAACTGTGCTTGTTTCTTCAAGATCCATCCCTCGCTTTATTCATGCTTTATAGTGTAACGTATTTTCTGAAAAAAATCCATTCCCATTATCATTTTTCGCTATTCGCATTGGTATCTGCACCTTTGATTTCTGCCTAGTTTGAATTTATCTCCTTTGTCCAATATAGATATCCGTGCAAAACAAAAGGCAAAGATATCACTCAGCCTTTGATTAGGCTGTTATCCTTACCCTTCCTTCCGTTTTATCTCATCACAGCAGGCGCATAATATCCTGCCATGTCGCAAATACCATCAAGGCAACAAGCAATACGACACCGATTCCCATAATGATTGACTCCGCTCGCTCTCCCAATGCTCTGCCGGAGATCTTCTCGATCAGGACAATGAAGATCCGTCCGCCATCCAAAATCGGTAATGGCAATAAATTAAAAATACCGATGTTCAGCGATAACAAAGCAATCAGCGCCAATGCCGGCAATAAACCGTTTTGCGTTGTCTGTGCCGTTACTTGATAAATACCGACCGGACCGCTCAAGTTCTCCAAACCGATTCCGCGAATCAATTTCCCCAAGGAACGAAAAATCGCAGTTGAGCCATCCAGCATCCTCTCTGTACCATATCGAAAACTTTCCCATATGCTAATCTCTTTGATATTTGTCTTAGCGCTGAAGCCTGCAAGATAGCGTCCTTGTGCTTCATGATAGCGCGGTGTCAGCTTGATCTGTAAGATCTCACCGTCTCGCTCTACACTGAATTCAGCCTCACTTTCAGGAAAATAAGAGAAATGCTCACTGATATCATCGAAATCATTGATTTTTGTCGTCTCTCCTTCACTTGTGATAGT
>CANPNQ010000185.1 GCA_947575425.1 uncultured Erysipelotrichaceae bacterium | reverse complement strand
AGTTTCATTCGGCAGCAATGCATAAATCGCAATGCGAGCATGACGACAGAGCTTCTCCTTATCCAACAGCATGTACAGTGCTGACATGATGCCCAACAACACATCCAGCAGCATATTCATAAAGCTATATGAGAGGCGTGCCATTTCTGGCAAGGCATTGGTGACAAATTCGCTCAGCCGGCCAAAGATATCCTGCCCGCCAAACATCTTTTGGATCTCCTCCAGATCCAAATGGTTTTCTTCAATCACTTGATTTACAAAGATTTGAAAGTCACTGATATACTTAGGGAAGGCATCCACCAAAGAATATATGCTTTCCCAAAGCTGCGGTATTAATAAGCGGAAAAACAGCGATACTGCCATTATGCCTAGAATCAATGCCGTAATCGCCGATATAGTACGCTTATGTCCCTGCTTCATCTTCGTACCGCCAAGTAGCTTTTCCTCAATCAGCATCATCGGTTTATTCAATAAAAACGCAATCGCAAAGCCAAGGATAAAGGGCGATACCAAATTAAAAAGGTTGCCGAAAAAGCTTTTTAAAGCACTCATATTATAAAAGGCGAAAAAGATGATGATCGTGATCAATGCGACACTGGCATAGGTCAATATCTTTTTCTTCATACTATCGTCAAATTGAATCCGCATAGAACACCTCCGATTGTTATATCTTATTTCTTCTGCTCGTTTATGACTCTAGGATGCTCATTTCATCAAAGCGATCGCATCCATCAATTCACAAACTGAGGGCGTTTCTTCAAATCCCTGAACTTCTTTTCGGAAAGCATATCCATTTTGTGAGATTGTCAATATCACCGGTACCTGCGTATGCTTAAAGAGATTGCGCTTGCATGTGGAAAGAAACCATTTCAGATCTGCTAAGAATACTTGCGGATCGTCCAGATGATAGAACTTCATGATATCATGCAGCTCGCCATGAAGCAAGGAGCCATCCAGATAACTGCTGAGAAGCTCATGCAACGTAAGATCTCTGCCAAGATGATCACATAGATAATCGTGATAGAACCATTTCATCGGATCTACCTGATCCTGTTTCAACTCCGCACTGGGAGCGACCTCAAAGAAGATATTTCCTTCTTCCCTTTTGGCGATAAGATTCTCCGGTACCACCATGCTTCCTAAGCGCTTGTTTAACTCTTTCGCCAGATCAAACAGCTGAACTTTGGTAAGATCGCCGAGAATTCCGATCGCACCAATCGCATCTCCATACAGAGTACAATAACCCAAAGCATTCTCCACCTTATTTCCGTTATTAACAACCACACCGCCATGAATGGCCGCAAAGGTAGATAACAAATGCCCTCTCAACCGTGCTTGAATGTTTTCCAATACAAGTTCCTCTGCCTCATCATAGCCATATTGGCTCAATACACGCTGCGTCGCCTCCACTAAAGGAGCAATACTTCCCTCATGAAACGGTATTTCCAATGCCATTGCCAAATTGCGTGCGTTTTCTTTGGTTTGAGAGCTGTTATTGACAGTACTCATACTATAACCAAGCAATCGTTCTTTGCCCAGTGCATACGCTAACAATGCGGCTGATACACTGGAATCCAAGCCACCGGATAAGCCGATGATCCATGGGCATTTACCACCTAATATCTGTTGATCAAAGCCGCGGATTGCCTGTGCCAAAAGTTCAGTCATATCCTTTTCTAACGCTTCCTGTTCATGGAGGTTCTCCGTATCTATCAAGGCATATCCGCTTTGTCCATAGGGCATTTGCCACATGCATTTGCCTTCCCGATAGATACAGCTGCCCCCCTCCATCATGACGACTGCCTTCCCCATATTTTGCATCCCCACCGCATTGACATAGATCACATTACCATGAAGCGTGGTATGCTCATGTACATCATATGGATGCATATCCAAATTGATATTCCAATCCGCTAATTGAAGTTCGCTGCCGAAGTTCAGTGCCAGCACTTCATCATGAAAAGGAATTGCTTTATTGATCGCAAGTTCACTAAAGGCATCTTCGCACCAAAAGCCTTTGTGTTCTTTTTGCTTAACCCGCATATAGGTTTCCTTTTGGTAAGCCATAAACGCACAGTTAAATAGTTTACCGCCGCGATATTTCACATTTCCCCAAACGATTGCGATATCCTCACTCTGTGCAATGATCCACTCATTAAATCGATCCAGATATCGACAATAATCAGGATCTGTAAAGGCATCGCCCACATGAGCGCTGATGCAGTTTTGAGGGAAAATCACGATATCTGCATGATCCTGCTTGGCTTGCTTGATCGCCTGACACATCGCTTCATAATTTGCCTCACACGCTCCTGCGCGCACTTCCATCGTCATGATCGCAACTTTCATATCCATTCTCCTTACATATGGTACTATTTTACCACAGACTGCGCTCTTTCCGATACCTCTTTTACATAAAATCACCTCCCTTACCTTTCAATTTTGTCACATTACAGCTCTGATAACAGCGATAATCAGCACGAATGAACAAGAATACCAGACATGAAATGGACGCTTTGAAGGAGGATGGGTGAAACATTCTGCTTGAACAATGTGCCTTTTCTCTTTATAATGATAATAATTCAAGGATAGAAGTAAGGTGATAAGATGACTTATATATTAGAAGGTAATATATCTGTAAAGGCGGCATTGCAAGCAAAACGACGCCCTGTGGAAAAACTGATTGTAGAAGATAAGAAGCATGATCCAGATACCCGTTATATTCTGCATTTGGCAAGGAAAAGAGGTGTTATGATCGAGCGTTGCTCTCGCAGTTGCATTGATGAAATGGCAAGTGGAACAACACATGGCGGAATGCTTGCATTATGCGGAGAAAGAGAATATCAGAGTTTGAATACCTATCGACAACGATCCGTTTTATTTTTGGCATTATTGGAGGGAATAGAAGACCCCTTTAATTTCGGATATGCGCTTCGTTCCTTATATGCAGCCGGATGCGATGGCGTAATCATTCCCCCACGTAACTGGACTACCTCTGCTGGTGTAGTCGGAAAAGCCAGCGGCGGTGCTTGTGAATATATAGATCTCATCGTTGCGGATGGAATTGAAGGTATTCTGAAAGAGCTAAAGGAACAAGGGATCACTCTAGTATGCGCACAAAGAAGCGAGCATTCATGTGATGTATACACCTATACTTTTCCTGATAAGCTCTGTCTTGCAATCGGCGGAGAAATGAGAGGATTATCGAAAGCGGTAAGATCAGCAAGTGATGAAAATATCTATATTCCCTATGCAAATGATTTCCGCAATGCAATGACAGCTGCAAGTAGCAGCGCTATTCTAGCATTTGAATGGTTGCGGCAACAAAAATTGAAATAAAAAAGAAAGCGACAAGTAATGGTATCATGTGATTCTATTCTTGTCGCTTTGATTTAGAGCTAATGTTGCTTTTGCTTGAGAAAGAGGGAGAGAAGAAGGATCAGGGAAACACTCAATCGTAGGATCGAATTGCCTATGTGGGTGGTATCACCGGTGATGGCTCCTCCTACGTTTGTTCCCGGATAATAGCTGCCTTGGATCTCTGTGGGATCTC
>CANPNQ010000184.1 GCA_947575425.1 uncultured Erysipelotrichaceae bacterium | reverse complement strand
ATTATTTTTTGAATGCTATGTTTCGTGCAAACCGATCAAGAATATTAACAGACCAGATAAGCACACTATATTAAATAGAGGTTATTTAAAACTTGCTTTGCTTGATGCTGATATAGATTATAATTATATGGATGAGATTGAATATCAGGATCAAAAAGAGAGACATAATCAGCAAACAAGTCAAGTCATTAAGAAAATGAAAGCACAGTTGAAAAGTGTTTATACATATTATCTGAATCATAATATTGATTTATATTTAAATGAAGATACAACAGTAATTATTAAAAATCTCAATCTGCAGCAAGATGATTATTTACCGTTGCAAGAATTGGTTGCTTGGATCAATGAAATTGATTCTATTTCCTTTACTTCGGGACGTTCTCCGAAATTATGTGTTTATAAATTTATAGTAGATCCTGAATGGAAGTATTTGGATGCGGTAGATCGCAAAAATCTTTTAAAAGGTATTTTGACACTGGCTTATATCAATCATGACATGAATTACTGTAAAGAAGATATTGAAAGGGATGCTATTGTAAGATGCAATAGTAAGCATTTTTTGCGGGAAATAAAGAATTTCCAATTCTCATTGCACTTGGGGGTTGATTATGAAAACAAGTAATAACAAGGAAAGCATGAATCTTAATGTAAGACTATTGCGAAAAATCCATTACGGCGCAAACGATTTTTACCGCTCTGATGATGATGTAGTATCGCATATAGGGATATTGAGGTCGTGGAAGGATAGAGAAGATCCAATTAAATTGAAATATTGTTATGAGTATGATGATGATCGATTTTATGACCGCCTATTCACAATTGACAGATTCATAAAAGAATGTGAGTTCTTGATTGAGAATGAATGCGAGGATTCATACTTTACGATCAATTCTTTTTGGGATTCTAAGAAAAGAACGGAGGATATCAGACATTTAAATGCTTTTGCACTAGATTTCGATTTTTACAAGAAAAAAGAGTATCAGCATTTGACTCCTGAGGAAATGTATCAACAACATATTAAGTTTAAATTAACACATACACCAACAGCAGTTATAAACAGCGGCAGGGGACTATATGTAATTTTTGCATTTCATCATTGCTCTATTGCTCGCTTGAAATTGTACCAAGCAATATATAAACAACTTTTAGAAAGGTTTAAAGCCTTTGGCATGGATGCAAAGGCGACTCATGTGACACAAGTGATCCGAATACCGGGAACAAGTAATTCAAAAGCTTTGGCACCTGTAAGGATTCTCGAATTTAATGATACGCAATATGAACTCACTGACTTTTGTCATCTACTTCCTTATTCTTACCAGCAATGTCAAAGGCATCAGGAAAAGAAAAGGGAGCGAAGAAAGGAGAAGATGGAAGAACCTAAGTTTTATGCGACAGATCATCGCAGGAAAATATGCAAGGATCTATTAAGAGATTTAAAAACGCTGATCACGTTACGTAACCATGATAAAGTATATGAAGGTTATCGGGAACAATTGATCTACATAGCGCTTGAGCGTCTGATTTGGGCTGGGTATGATGTGGAAGCCGCAATTACAAAGGCAAGTAAATTGAATAATGAATTTCATTGGCCATTAGATCAAAGAAGTATAGAGAAGCAGTGTATGCCTACCAAAGTACATTACTGTTGCAATTCAATATCTAAGGTTATAGCAAGGCTAGGCATTACAGAAAAAGAGCAGACAAAAATGGTATTTCTTTGTAATCAGCAGTCTAAGGACAAAAGAAAGAAGCGCAGAGGCAGGAAGCATACTTTGCTAAACCGGACAAAGAAAGAGATTGAACTTTTAAAGAGAAGGACATATGTATTGAAATTGAGTAAAGAAGGGAAACGCAATATAGATATAGCAGCCATTCTTGAAGTGGATAAATCAACGATAACCAACGATTTACACTATATTGATCAGCACAAGCATGAGTTTAGAAAAGAACTGGGAGAGACAATAGAGGCACTGGAAGCGCATTTAAGCAATGATAAAACAGTACGCACTACTGCTTATGATGAGTTGAAATCGTTGATTATATGGGCTGAGGCAAGCGTTCAGGTGCTGTCTGACCCATGAAAACAGGGGGAGTTGTAAAAAAAATCGTAGCATTGAAATACGTGCCCCCGAAGGGGAGAAAGGGAGATAAAACAAATGACACAACAAGACCAAGAGCTATGTAAGTATTCTATGCTGTTTGATTTAATCATGACAGATATGCGGCTTTCTTCATGGCAACGTACATTAAAACTTGCGAATCTAATGACCATGATGGAACGATCATTTTCTATACCTTGTCTGCAAGACAAAGAGTGGGAGAGTCAGCATCCGCATATCCTTGAACTTTATCTAAAAGTATCTTCAAGCAGAGACATCTAATGGGAAGGAAAGAGAAAATGAATAAAAGAGAGCGACAAGATATGAAGGAATTAAAAAACTTAGAAAGGTTTGATAATTCTCATTCAAATTGGATTACAAGATATAAAGATATTCTGCCGATCATTACCATTTTTGTAATTTTAATTGCACTGTTTATCTTATATATAGTTATTGGCAAGGTTCTTTTTTCAAGCGAATTGCTATTTCTTGGTATTTGGATAATGGTTGGACTTCTTTCATTTTTAATGTCCTATTATTTTAAAAAAACTGATTTTATTAGGTCTTATGGTTAGGATCAGAGAGTAAATAGAGATAAGTGTAATGAAGCAAACAAGTATCTTTAATTTTCTTTACCCATCTTATAAGATTACAAAGCCAATCCGCCTAATTGAGTTGTTTGCCGGAGTAGGGACACAGGCAATGGCTCTAAGGAATCTAGGTACAGACTTCACACACCACAGAGCGATTGAGATAGATCCGTTTGCGGTGAAGTCATATAACGCCATTCATGGCACAAACTTTGAGCCGACAGATATAACAACGATAACCGCTGATGATCTTGCCATTTTTGATAAGAAACAATACGAATACATTATGACTTATAGCTTTCCTTGCCAAGATTTATCAAAAGCTGGCAAGCAAGCAGGGATGGCAAAGGATAGTGGCACAAGAAGCGGATTACTTTGGGAAGTTGAAAGGCTTTTATTGGAGTTACAAGAGCGAAGCGAATTGCCACAGGTGCTAGTGATGGAAAACGTGCCGGAAGTGATCGGCGCTAAGAATTATCAGCATTTCATGACATGGTATTCCTCTCTCGAGAAGATGGGGTATCAATCCTACTACAAACTGTTAAATGCCAAGGATTATGGGGTACCGCAATCAAGAAATAGGTGCTTCA
The DNA here is from genome assembly GCA_947575425.1 of uncultured Erysipelotrichaceae bacterium. Lineage (GTDB taxonomy): Bacteria > Bacillota_I > Bacilli_A > Erysipelotrichales > Erysipelotrichaceae > C-19. The sequence goes on along the minus strand of CANPNQ010000184.1, from coordinate 280 downwards.
TGGTAAGCATTCTCGGTAGTTACTCTTACACGTTTCCAGAACCGATACCTTTAGAAAAGAAACTACGGGATGTATTGGAATCGGAAGTTGACGAAAAGTATTACATCAATGATGAAGTTGCACAGAAATTTGCTAATAAAGACGTTAGAACATCGGGCAGATCAAGCCTTGATAGGCATTCATGGGATGTTATACAAATCGGGAACTGTATGCCGACAAAGACAAGAGATAATCCCAATCAAGGGCGGATATATGCGTCGGAAGGAGTATCACCAGCATT
>CANPNQ010000183.1 GCA_947575425.1 uncultured Erysipelotrichaceae bacterium | reverse complement strand
TGACCAGTCCGCATAAAGGGATCTCCAGCTCCAAAGCATCGAGGATTTCCTTTGCGGCTTCAATCTGAAGCCAGCCTCCATCCACCACAAGCAGATCGGGAAAACGCCCTTTTTCATTTAACAACCGGGTATAACGACGGTACACGACTTCCTTCATTGAATCAAGATCAGAGATATAAATTCCTAACTTATACAGGCGATAATCCGCCTTACTCGGCTCTCCATCTTTGTATACTACCATGCCTGATACATTAAAGGCACCCGATATATGAGAATTATCAAAGATCTCAATGCGATGGATCTCTTTTCCAAATATTTTGCATAGCTCCTGCATTGCCTCCTCTTTGCGATTTGTCTTACGCTCCGCCAATTCAAATTTCTGCTCATGCGCATTCTTGGCATTCGCGATCACCATTTCCACCAGCTTCAGCTTATCCCCACGAAGTGGCTGAATCACCTTAGTATCGAGGGTTTCCATCAAGAGTGAGACATCGAAGCTTTGCGGCAGCAGGACCTCCTGCGGCAATGGATGCTGCTCATAATACTGCAAGATAAAAGAGAGAAAGGCTTCCTCCTCCTGTTCATATAACGGTGTGATATGCAGGGTACGCTCCAGCATTTTGCCGCCCCGCAAGAAAAAACCCTGAATGGAGATATATCCCTTATCAGTAAAGCAGCCGAATACATCTCGATCCTTGCGATCCTTAACATCGATCTGTTGCTTGGCGGTTACATGGGCGATAGAACACATCAGCTCATGCTTTTCCTTGGCTTTTTCAAATTGCAGCTGAGCGCTTGCCTCATTCATCTCCTGTTCCAGCTTCCCTAAAATATCCTTGACATCCCCCTTCATAAACTTGCGGATTGCCAAAGTCATATCTTGATAGATATGCTCTTCAATCTCTTTCACACAGGGCGCAAGACATTGATGCATATGATAATATAAGCATTCCTTCTTTTGTAAACGAGCGCATTTGCGCAGCGGGTACAGCTGATTGAGCAGCTTCATCGTATCCCATGCCGCAGAGGAATCGGGAAAAGGACCGAAATACTCCGCCTTTTTATCCTTGGTATTGCGCACCACTCTGAGGATCGGTGCTTTTTCCTTGGTCAGCTTGATATAGGGATAACTTTTATCGTCCATGAACATGATGTTATAGGGCGGCGTATGCTTTTTGATCAGATTGATCTCTAAAAGCAAGGCTTCCTTTTCACTGCCGGTAACGATGAATTCAAAATCATCGATATTAGCAACCAAACGCTGGGTTTTAAAATCATGGGCGCCGACAAAATACTGGCGCACCCTGTTTTTCAGCTTTTTTGCCTTTCCCACATAGATGATATCGCCATCCTTGTTTTTCATCAGATAACAGCCCGGCAAAGCAGGCAGGATCTTCAGTTTATCCTCAATATTTGCCATATTAGCCATGCGCTTTTCCTCGCTTCTTTAAGGTAACGACAGTGGCTCCGCTACCGCCCTCTCCCTGTCCGCCAAGGCGGTATTCCTCCACTTTGGGATCGCGCTTGAGGTATTGCTGGACACCTTTGCGCAGTGCCCCAGTGCCATTGCCATGAATGATACGCACCGTAGAGAGTCTTGCTAAAATAGCATTATCCAAATATTTATCAATGACCAAAATGGCTTCTGCCACCTGCATACCGATGACATTCAGCTCCATGGAGAAATGGGTTGTGCTGCGCTGAACGCCATATCCCTTTTCCTTGCTTTTTTTCTGCTTGGAAGGCTTGGAAACAAGCGAAAGCTCACTTCTTTTGGTATTCATGCGTACGCCGTTGATGGAAACGATGACCTTATTCTTGTGCATCTCGATGATCTCACCCTGAGCATTCATACCGGCAATCGCCACCCGATCTCCGATCGCCAATTCCTGTAGCGGGGTACTTTCTTTTGGCTTCGTTTCTTCCTGTAAGGAATGAAACCGATAGGCGATCTCCTCTACCACATGCGGCTTTACCTCATGATCCAAAGCCTTCAATTCCTGTATGATCGCTTCTCCTGATTGCAGCATTTCCTCTACATGATTGCGATATTCCTCTTTCAGGGCTTTCAGCTGCTTTTCCTGTTCCCTTTGCCCACGTTCCTTCTGTATTTGAAGCTCGCATTTTAATTGTTCCACTTGAGCAAGCTGTTCCTGTAAGCGATCACGTTCCTGCATCGCCTGATGCAATTCCTGTTCCAGCTTTTCCATTAAGGTGTCCTGTTGCGTACGCTGTGCCTGCTTGATTTCCTCTGCTTTTGCCAATACGCTTTCCTTCATTTCATAGCGACGGGCGATCGCAAAGGCATTGGAGGCACCGCTGATTCCTTCCAAATAGCGATAGGTCGGCTTCATCGCCTCTACATCGAATTCTACGCCGGAAACAAGTACATCGCTCTGTTTTTTCGCATAGTTCTTTAATGCGCTGAAATGCGTGGTCGCAAGCACAAAGGCATGGGCGTTCTGTAATTCATCCAAAATGGCAACCGCAAGGCTTTCTCCCTCGCGCGGGTCCGTCCCACTTCCCAACTCATCCAGCAAAACCAAGGATGCCGCAGTGGCATGATTTAAAATATAAGACAGCTTTGATACATGAGAGGAAAAGGTAGAGAGCGATTCCTGAATCGATTGATCATCACCGATATCCGCAAAGATATCCGAAAATAAAGGCAGAATCGCTTCCTGCGCCAGAATCGGCAAGGCACTCTGCGCCAAGCATGCCGCAAGTCCAATCGTTTTTAAGGTAACTGTCTTGCCACCGGTATTGGAACCAGTGATCAAAAGCGAGCGATAGGGCGCCTTGATCTCATACGTATTGGCGACTGCGTGCTTAGGATCTAGCAACGGATGTCTTGCCTCTTTCAAATATAAGTGATCCCCATTACCTTCAATCTGTGCCATACATGCCCCCATCATCTTAGCATATTCCGCCTTCGCAAAATAAGCATCCAATAAAGCAAAAGTTTCTTGATTGGATTCCAACGCAACAGCATTTTGTTGAATCAGATGAGATAGTTCTCCCAAAATGCGCTCCATCTCATCCTGTTCCCGCCCTTTGAGCGAAGTTAGCTTATTATTTAGCGCCAACAAGCCCTCCGGCTCGATGTATGTCGTTTGTCCCGATGCACTCTCACCATGCACAAAGCCACGGACACTATTTTTTTCACTGGCCTTGACCAACACACAAACACGATGATTTCGTGTTGTGGTAATCGTGTCCATGAGTTTGGAGCTATTGGAGGCGATAAAACGCTGCACCTCCTTGGTGATATCCCCTTCGCAAAGACGAATGCTTTTGCGTAAAGAAGCCAGTTGGGCGGAAGCACGATCCATCACTTCATCATTTTCATTGATACAGCGCTCGATCTCCTTACATAAGCCGCCCACATCCTGAAATGCAAAGCAAAGATCATCCAAATACGGTGTTTCCGTCTCTGCCGCCTTCATATAGGATTGTACTCCTTTGACACCACGTCCCTGCTTGGCAATCCGGTTGCATTCCAACGGGCGAAGGATCTTCCCTCGCTTGGCGTCTTCCAGTGACTGTCGGATATCATATAAA
>CANPNQ010000182.1 GCA_947575425.1 uncultured Erysipelotrichaceae bacterium | reverse complement strand
GAATGGTACCTCGATTTACCTATATCGGAAAATAAGCGCTTCGTACCACAGCATATGATCTGAGTAATATCATACTCATTGCATCAATTCCATTTAAAAACCAAATGACAGGACACTCATACAACCGTCTCATCATTTGGTTTTGCTTCATCATTGCTCATGGCAGCGTTCGTTACTCTGTTTCTTCCCTACAAAAAAGAATAACTGTTACAATAAAAACTATACCTAATTCCTTTCCCAGCGTAAACGCTGTATGGCATCATGCAATACTTTAGCGCCATTTAGATTGCCATAACTAACCATATCAATCTCCATTACCGGTATTCCTTGCGCCAATTCTTCTACTCTATGTAACAAATAACGTACCTGTGGTCCTAACAATACAATATCCGCTTTGGGTATATTGTCCTCTACAAGTGCTTCTCCCACTGCCCATATATTCACTTGCAAACGCTTGGAAGCTGCTGCCTCCTTCATTTTTTTCATCAGCATATTGGTTGACATTCCCGCTGAACAAATCAATAAAATATTCAACGAAACTCCTCCTCTTTTTTATCCCTAGCCATTCCTCTTTATTTTGATACTATTATATACCAAATCACTTACTAAAAATATACCAAAATGAAGGAATTTTGTATTGATTGCAAAACAGTAGACGCAGCCTTGCCTTCCCCTGCATATCATTCAAGAGAATCTTACTTCTTTTGCCCTCACATAAGAAAAAGAAGTATAGCGTAAATAGAAAAATGTGATATACTGTTTGCAGGAGGTGTCATAAATGGAAAAAAAGCCATATGTTTGTCCCAAATGCGGCAATACGCACTATGAAGCTGATCAGTTACAAGCAACAGGAGGAAATTTCGCCAAAATATTCGATGTTCAAAACAAAAAGTTTGTGACCATATCCTGCACGCATTGCGGCTATACGGAATTATTTCGCCGCGAAACGAGCACCGGAATGGATATTTTTGATTTTTTTATCAACTAAAGAGCACAGCTCTTTTTTTTAGAAATCTGTTTTTATTTTCGTGGTTTGTCCATAAGGGTGTCACATAAAGGTGCGTGGTATCATCCTCAAGGGAATGATGATTTCTAAACATCATGAAAATGAAAAAACCAGCTTTATGAAGAAGAGATAGAGAAGTATGGGAGCATATCGTATACCGCCAATTCATCATATGCGATCATTTGTTCCTCCCATTTTTATATGGGAGTCTCCTTTCCCATCACAATCTATTTTTATATAGAACTCATCTTTTTTGATTCCTTCTCATTGCTGGAGATCATGTCCATAGTTGATTGGCTCTTATGTAACCCCATCATTTATCTTTTTTCATCCTTCCCATTTGTGATCATCGTTTTCGAATTGATTTTATGCAGGAAAGAAAAAAATGCACATCCTAAGATGTACATTTCCTTTATTCGTTATGAATGAGTTCCATGATATTGGCATGATACGTAAAACGTTCATCCACATATTGCAAAGCACTATATGCGATGGCTTTTGCTTTATTATAATCAATATCCTTATATACAGAGGCATAGCGATAATAGATATAATCCTTAATCTGATTGTCACGCAGGATGTAACCGTACATTTCATCCCCATGGATAGAGTCACCGTGTTTAATATAGAGGTCTGCCACATCCATTTGAATGCGCATCTGTTCCTGCTCATATAGATCACTGAATTGTGACAAAACAGCATAGACAAAGTCCTCATAGAATTTCACATCGCTATACTGCCAATCCGGTAAGATTGCATAGGCAAACGCGAAGAAATGTTCAAAAAACTTCGCTACATCTGTTTTCATCAAATCGGTTTCCGTCTTCGTATCTCCTATATGCTTGCGCTGGGCAATCATTAACAGCTTTTCCGCTAATTGAAACTCATCCAAATATGCCGCAGCGCTGCGTTCTCCATCCTCTCCGATCTGAAACTTCAATGCTTTGGTGATTGCTTTTTTCAAGTCCTTATAATCGGCTGCTTTGACATCCATGGTTGCTGCAACCTTTTGCAGCGTGATGGCAACCAAATCCTCATCACAACCGTTATCCTCATAACGAAGCTTTGCCTCTTTGAGCCGATTGCCTTCGATAATCGCCTGCTCAAGTTTTCCCATATCCGCTTCTTCCATTAACAGACGATAGTAATCCTCATATTGATAGGACACTTTCATGCTTTGCATCAAAGTGATGCATTCCGCTAAGGGCAACGCCTCATAATGTGCAAGCTTTTCCGCTTTCGTAAGTGTCTTTTTTGTCGCTTTCTTTGATGTGGGCTTTTTCACTGTCTTGGCAGATACCTTTTTCGTTTTCGTTTCTTCCTTGGGCGCTTTTACAGTCTTTGGCTTGGCTTCCGCCTTGTCGGCTACCGCTTTCTTTTCCTTAACGATTTCCGCTTTTTTGCTTGTCTTAGCGGCTTTCTTCATCGGCTTGCTATCGCTTTCCTGCTTCGTCTTCTTCGCTTCTGCCTTTTTGGATGCAGTTAGCTTCAAAGCAGGTTCTTTGACCACCGCTTTTTTCGCCGTCCTTTTCTTTGTGGCTGCTACAGAATTCGCTGATTCATCCTCCATAGGCAATGATGTCGTCGCAGCGGTTTCCTTTATCGGTTTTTTTGTCTTCTTCACCGCTTTTTCTTTTGTTTCTTTTTTTGCCATAATCGATTCTCCTTTATCTGTATATCATACGATAGCCATTTCATGAAAATCCATGAAACCCTTGACGTAAAAACCCTTAGTGCCTGATCAGTCCATTCCCTAATCACATATATTATAGCATATTCCACCTCGCAGAAAACAGTCCTAAAAAGGAAAGACGAGCAAAAAGCCGCCACCTGCTCACTGGATCAGTAAGTATACCTAAAAAAAACGGTATTCGCTTTATGGAACACCGTTTTCATATCCTCTATGCTTTTCTTTTATGGGAATGCGCCTATTGGGCCGCTTTAACCATAAACTCACAGATCTTACGTGAGAAGGCCATCGGATCATCGATGGGGAATCCCTCGATCAGCAAAGCCTGCTGGAACAACAGATCAGCGTAGTCCTTGACCGCTTCATGATCCTTTTCATACACACTTTGTAATGTTTTAAATATTTCATGGTTCGGATTGATCTCCAAAATACGTGCTGCCTACATACCATAAGGATTGCCCTCCGGCATGGCCGAGAGTACCTTTTCCATTTCAAAGGACAGTCCTTCCTCCGTAGACAAGCAAACCGGATCATTGACCAATCGAGAGGATATTTTGACTTCCTTAACAGAATCCCCTAATGCCTGCTTCAACCCTGCCAACAGATCTTTATTTGCCTCTGCTTTTTCTTCCAATGCCTTCTTTTCTTCTTCGCTGGTAAGATCCAAATCCCCCTGTGAAATGTTTTTGAATTTTTTCTCCTTATATGCATTCAGCGTCTGCATCACGAACTCATCCACATTATCGCTCAAATACAGGATCTCATAGCCTTTTTCCTTTACCAAGGCACATTGCGGCAGTTTATCAATCTTTTCCACACTGTCTCCGGACATGAAATAAATGTATTCCTGCCCTTCCTCCATATGATTGACATATTCA
>CANPNQ010000181.1 GCA_947575425.1 uncultured Erysipelotrichaceae bacterium | reverse complement strand
CAATGTCTCTTTGATCTCCTCGGCATTGTCGGTTGCACTTTCCATTGCCATACGTCTGCTTGCCTGCTCGCTTGTCTTTGTCTGTAAATAATACGAATATAGCATAGAGCGGACATACATTGGTATTAACGTATCTAAAATTTGATCACCCGAAGGCTCAAAATCGGTATCTCGCTCATAGGCATCTTCCTTTCGCTCCATCTCCTCAATCGGAAGCAAAGACACCAACTCCGGTTCAAACGAAACGGAATTAACGAATTTTGTATATAAGATACGAATGGAAGCAATCTCTTGACTGCGATATTGCGCTAACAACTCATCTGCGATCAGCGCCAATTCATTATAGCAGTCCTCTTCAAGATCTACTTCTTCCCGCACCACATGGAAATCACGGTTTTTGATCCAATTGACGCCCCGTGCGCCTACCATGATAATATCATCCGCAAAGCCAATTTCTCGCTCCAGCATCCTCAGCACGTTGGCATTATAACCACCACATAAGCCCATATCAGAAGTAAAGACGATAGTGACATTCTTCCCCTCATGCTTTTGTAAATAAGGGTGCTGTGATTCCTTCAAGGAGGAGAGAATATCTGCCACTGTCTCCCTCAAATAATGTGCATATTCGCGATTTTCCTCCATAAACTGCTTTTGCTTTTTCAGTTTGCTGGAAGCTACCAGCTGCATGGCCTTGGTAATTTTCTTGGTTGAATCCACCGAGCGGATTCGTGCCTTGATCGCTAATTTCCCTTGCGCCATACGCTTATCCTTCGATCATGCTTTCATAGCGATGCGCAAATGTTGTCAATGCTTCCTTGATGTCAGCCTCTAATTCCTCATCCAGCGCCTGTTTTTCATTGATTGCCGCAAGGATGTCCGGGTGCTCTTCATCGATATACCTCAACATCGCACCTTCATAGTGCTGTACATCCTCTGCCTTTACGCTCTTTAAGTATTTATGCTTGGCGGCATACAGAGACAACACCTGATGTGCCACACTCATCGGATCATATTGATTTTGAATGAGCAGCTTCGTCAGCCGCTCCCCATGATTCAAGGTCTCTGTGGTTGCCGCATCCAGATCGGAACCGAATTTCGCAAATGCCTGCATTTCACGAAACTGTGCCAGTTCCAATTTCAAAGATCCGGACACCTGCTTCATCGCTTTGATCTGCGCTGCACTTCCCACACGAGAAACGGACAAGCCACTGTCTACCGCCGGACGAACACCGGCATTGAACAGCTCGCTCTGTAAGAAGATCTGTCCATCAGTGATCGAAATCACATTGGTCGGGATATAGGCTGAGATATCGCCTGCCTGTGTTTCAATGATCGGAAGTGCTGTCAAACTGCCTGCCCCAAGTTCATCATTGAGCTTTGCGGCACGCTCCAGCAAACGGGAATGCAGATAAAAGACATCACCGGGATAGGCTTCACGACCGGGGGGACGCTTTAACAGCAGCGACATCGTACGATAGGCGACCGCATGCTTGCTTAAATCATCATAGACGATCAGCACATCATCACCGTTTTCCATCCATTCCTCACCGATGGCACAGCCCGCATATGGCGCAATGTATTGCAAAGGTGCGGCTTCACTGGCAGTAGAAGCAACCACCGTTGTATAGCTCAATGCATCATGCGCTCTTAGCTTCTCTACGATCTGAGCAACGGTACTTGCCTTCTGTCCGATCGCTACATAAATACATTTGATTCCTGTTCCTTTTTGATTGATAATCGTATCGATCGCAATCGCTGTTTTTCCTGTTTGACGATCACCGATGATAAGCTCACGCTGACCTCTGCCGATCGGGATCATGGAATCGATGAACTTCAAGCCAGTCTGTAATGGCTGATGAACGCTTTTGCGGGTCATAACCCCCGGCGCAACACGCTCCACCGGACGGAATTTATCACTTTTGATCTCCTCACCGCCATCAATCGCTTGTCCCAAGGCATTTACGACACGTCCAAGCATACAATCCCCGACCGCTACCTCAACGATACGTCCGGTTCGCTTGACCTCATCGCCTTCCTTAATGCCGCGGCTTTCCCCCATAAGCACCGCGCCGACATGCTCTTCCTCCAGATTCATCACCATGCCATAGACATCGCCCGGAAAGCGAAGCAGTTCTCCCGCCATCGCATTTCTAAGACCGTAAATCAAAGAAATACCGTCACCGATCGTAATGATAGTTCCCGTTTCATCGATTTCCAGTTCATCATCATATCGTTTGATCTGATCCTTGATCAGCATACTGATCTCTTCCGGATTCAAACTCATTCGCGCTCACACTCACTTTCCATGCTCACGATCCGCATTGATCGCAAGTCGTTTCAAATGTTCCATCTTATTCCATGCAGTGTGATCCAATACCACATCATTGATCTTGATCCTGACACCCGCAAGCAAATCTTCATCAATGCGTATATGCATCTCCACCTGCTTGTTTAGCTTTTTCTCCAACATCGTTTGAATTTTTTGAACTTCTTCCTGATGAAGGGAACGGGCGCTGCATACCTCTGCCACTGCAATATTGTTTTCCTCGTTGTAACGCTTACAATACTCCTTACATATCTCATGAAGATCATGAAATCTGCCTTTATCCGTTAATAGCTTTAAGAAATTGAGCATCGTACGATCCAACTGTTTCACAAATATCTCTTGAAGCACCTGCTTCTTTTGTTCCTTATGGATTTTGGGATGCATCATCAAGGAGAGAAACTCCTTGTTTTCCTGCATCTGCTTATCCACAAAGCTTAACTGATCCTTGATCAGATCACTTTTTTCTTCCTCCAAGGCAAGCGCAAACAAGGCATCGCTATAACTGATCGCTGCTATGCCTGCCATGGTTCTTCACCCGCATGTTCAATGAATTCATCCACATATTGCTTATGCGTTTCTTCATCCAGCTCTTTATTCACGATCTGCTTCGCGGCCTCAAAAGCGACCGTAACGATCGCATCCTTCATTTCTTCGCGTGCCGCTACCTTCTCCCGTTCGATTTCCTTGCGGCTTTTTTCCTTCATATCATCCGCTTCCTTACGGGCTTCGGCTAAAATATCCCGCTTTTCCCGGTTGGCAGTGGCTTTGGCTGTTTCGATCATCTCATGTGCCTCGCCTTTTACATCAGAAAGCTTTTGTTCATACTGTAGCTTAAAGGCTTCGCCTTCTCTACGATCCTTTGCGCCGGCATCGATATCTTCCTGAATCGCCGCTTGCCGCGCGTCCAAAAAGCCAAGCACCTTATCCCAAAAAAAGTGCTTCGCAAACCAAACGATCAGAAGGGTGGATATGCACACGATGATCATATCGGAAGGCTTCAGGCGCAAATACGCATTCATATCAAAATCCAACATTGTGGATCAGCCTCCTTTCTTCACTCATCTTGTTCTTATAGTGCCACCAAGAAGATCAGAAGCAGGGCAACGATAAATGCGTAGATACCGGTAGTCTCTGCCAAGGCGATACCAAGCACCATGATGCTGCGAATCTTACCTGCGGCTTCCGGATTGCGCGCCGCTCCTTCGACTGCCTTACTTGCGGTGCGGCTCTGTCCAATGGCAGGCGCAATACCGACAAGAATTGCGATGCTGGCAGCCAATACTGCCATTCCCTTTACAAAATATTCATTGAATTCCATGT
>CANPNQ010000180.1 GCA_947575425.1 uncultured Erysipelotrichaceae bacterium | reverse complement strand
TACCAAGGTTCATGAGGAGCATTGCGCAGCTATGAAAAAGAAGGGACGAAAGGGTCACAGGAAAAAAGCATCTTGAAAAAAGATCATTGTATTCATAATTGAAGTAGGTGAAGAAGATGAAAAAGAAGTCCAATCATTATGTCTTGAATTTCCTGTTGATCATCGCACTGACAATCGCAGTCTTATTTTTTTCCTTAAAGGATGATTATCGGGATATCATGGATCTGGTCTCTCATGTAACGTGGTATTGGTTTATCCTAATCATGTGCTGGGGCTTGATCTATAACTGTATCATCGCATGGATTTATAAGACCTTCGGCAGGAAATACAAGGCAAATTATTCCAATAGAGAAGCACTGGAAAATGCATTTATCGGTACTTTTTTCGGTGGTATTACGCCAAGCGCGACGGGAGGACAGTTCGCTCAAGTATATATCATGAAAAAACAGGGCATCAAGGGGAGTGATGCCGCCAGTCTGTTATGGGCAGATTTTATTATTTATCAGACAACGATGATGCTTTATGTAACGATCCTGTTTCTCTTTGTATTTCACAGTGTTTATGAGAAAAACGCATTCTTTCTGTTGGTGATATGCGGTTATATCATTAACATCTGTGTAATTGCGGCATTATGGACGATGGCATTGTTCCCTCGTGTATTCGTTAGATTGAGCCAATGGGGTGTCATTTTATTCAGCAAATTGCACATTGTGAAAAATAAGGAGCAGACACTGAAAATGTGGACAGCGCAGATGGAATCATTCACCACAGAGATTCGCAGGCTGAGAAAGGATAAGCGGCTCATCGCCAAAACTGTATTGATCAATATATTGCGCTTGACGATGCTGTATTCTTTGCCTTATATCATCTGTTTTGCGATGGGAGAACCGTTGCCGCTGTCGTTGCTTGTTGTGGTGATTGCCATGTCCAGCTTTGTGACAATGGCGAATACCTTTATTCCGATTCCCGGAGCCAGCGGTGGTACTGAGTGGGCGTTTGTCTCCATCTTTTCCACGATTATTCCTTCTACGCTGGCGAAAAGTATCATGATCTTCTGGCGCTTTTCCACCTATCATTTTGTCATGATAGTCGGTGGTCTGATCTTTATTTTGGCAAAACGCAAATATGATAAAAGAGGGGAAAGAGAAGCGAAGGCACAATATGTCAACAGCATGACAGAGAATCTATAAATCAGCTTACTGGATGTATGAGTTGGAGATAGGAAATTGGTATAGAAGGTAAAATACAAATAATATCTCTCTTTTGAAGGAGCAGCTTCCTTTCAGAGAGAAAATGTGAAAAGGAGGGATCCAGCTTGCGTATCGGATTGTTTTCAGATACTTATGCGCCGGAGATCAACGGTGTGGTATCATCGATATTGACCTTACAAAAGGAATTGGAAAAGCACGGACATGAGGTGTTTGTCATTACGAATCGCAAAGGCTTTTTGACTACCCAGCGTGAGGGCAATGTGCTTCGATTGCCGGGCTTGGAGCTGAAATGGCTGTATGGCTATAAGCTGTCAACGCCTTATCATTTTTCAGCTCGTGATGAAATCAGGAAAATGGATTTGGATGTGATCCACGTACATACGGAATTCGGTGTAGGAATGTTTGCACGCATCGTTGCCAAATATCTAAACATTCCTGTGGTTTCCACCTATCATACGATGTATGAGGATTATACGCATTACATCAATCGTTTTGATATCGAGGAGATCGATATCATCAGTAAAAAATTTGTGACGACGTTTTCCCGTATGATTTCTGATAATGTACAAGGGGTCATCGCACCCAGTGAAAAAACAAAGGAAACCTTGTTAAAATATGGTGTGAAAACGGCGATTTATATCATTCCCACCGGCTTGGAGCTGGATAAATTTGAGCCGGCACAGCTGGATCAGGGACGCATAGAACAAATGCGTCAAGAGCTTGGCTTTGCGAAAGAAGATCGCATCGTTGCTTATATCGGCAGAATTGCGCCGGAAAAAAGCATTGATATTCCAATCGAGGGGTTTCGCCATGTGAAGGATCCCCATACCAAACTGATGATTGTTGGTGGGGGACCGCAGTTGGAGGAATTGAAGCGCTTGGCTTGCAGCTATGGCTTACAGGAGCAGATCTGTTTTACCGGGGTGAAGCCGCGGGAGGAAGTACCGTATTTTTATGCCATGGCGGATGCTTTCGTATCAGCATCTCTGACAGAGACACAGGGGATGACTTATATCGAGGCATTGGCTTCTCATTTGCCGGTATTTGCACGTCCTGATGATGTGCTGAAAGATTTGGTAATCGAAGGGGAAAGCGGATTTTTGTTTCAGACACCACAGGAATTTGCGCAAAAGCTAGAGGTTTATCTTGCCATGGGAGAAGAAGAGCAGGCACAGATGAGAGAAAAGGCGCGTTCCATGGTGAAGCCATATGACGGAAATATGTTTTATACGAAGGTGATGAGCGTTTATTATCAGGCAATCGAGGATTTTGAGGATTCCTATGAGGTGATCAAGATCAAGGCGACGGATGATTATATGCGCATCTATGTCATCAATGACAAAGAGGATGAGCCAATGAAGATTACTATTTCACTGGACGATTATTTCCTGTTAAAAATACAGAAGCATACCCTGCTGGATCGCAATACCGTCAATGAATTACAGCATAAGGAACTCATCCTGCATGCTTATCGTTCCTGTATTCGTAAATTGAGCATTCGTGATTATACGACAAAGGAAATGCGGCAGTATTTGAAGGGGCAGCATGGCTTGCATGAGGAGGATATGGATCAGTTGATTCACGATCTGACGCATAAGGGTTATTTGAATGATTATCAGTATATGATGGGCAAGATCGAAAAGATGCAGCACAGCTATCAAAGCAAGGGGAAGATCATCAAACTATTGGTGGAAAAGGGGATTCCCCATGAGGATGTTGCTGAAGCATTGGCGATGTTTAACGATGATGAGGAAAGTGCCAAGGCGATGCGCATGGCAGAGAAGCTCAAGCATACGGTGAAGGATAAATCAATGAAAATGAAGCGCAGCGCGATTGCGCAGAAGCTGATTCATCAGGGTTTTGAGACAAGCATTGCCACGCATGCAAGCGAGGAACTTTTCTTTGAAGATGAGGATGACAGCGCAGCCTTACGAAAAGCAATGGAGAAGGCGATTCGTGCCAATATGCGCAAATATCATGGAATACAACTAAAAAACAGAGTGATCCATGCATGTATAAAAAAAGGCTTTCAAAGCAGCGATGTGCTAGCCATGTGTGAAGAAATGGAGTGGGATGATGAAGAAATGGATATGTGATCTGAAGGATGGAGAGCGTGTCTGGATTCGTGTATTGATTTCTGATGTGGTACAGGGAATGACCAATAAAGGCGCACCTTACCTTAATTTTGTTATTCAGGATAACACAGGTTATATGGATGCAAAGTTTTGGAATGTGGAGCAGGAGCAGCTTGATACCTTGAAAAACGGTATGATCGTCGATATCAAGGGAGATGTCATCCATTATAAGGAACAGCTTCAGATGCGGGTCTTACAGGCGGTCATCTATCATGATGAGAATGTGGAGATTCGTGATTATCTGCGCTCTGGCGCCTTATCTAAGGAAGAATTAAAGGAGCAAATCGAACAGCGTTTGCAGGCGATTTCTGATAAGCAAATACAGAGCGTCTGTGAATATATCCTCCATCAAT
>CANPNQ010000179.1 GCA_947575425.1 uncultured Erysipelotrichaceae bacterium | reverse complement strand
AATTTTCAACACTAACATTTGTATATCTTCTTGGATACAGCACCTCATCGCTTTCATTGAAATTATCAGCGATATAAAGTCTTGCATCATTTCCACCATAAGAAAATGCATCTGCTATAATCAAGCATTCGCCATCTTTCAATAGTTTCTTGATCGCTAATTTCCAAAAATCTGTACCCGTTTGAAAATCGTTCGGTTTTACATTCAATCGATAGTATAGATTGTTTTTTGTTTCTGCGATCCTACCATTGTCATTTTTTCGATATACTTTTATTTCACTTTTTGCGATCATTTTGGCAATCATTTCTATTGCTTTATCGATAGCAAGTTCACATATAAACATATAGTTTGCTTTACTTTCCAAAACAAGATCAGACAAATAAACTATCGTTCCGTCACTCTTTTTATGTAGCCAATTAAACATACTCTCACGTCCTTTCTATTACACATATATCGTTATAACGTCCAGCATTTCCTCAACGCTCATCGCGACCACAAACGCCATAAAGCCATCGTTTTTCCTTAGTATCGGTTCGATCTTTCCGTATTGTTTATTGCCGTATCGGTCAACCTTAACAGATGTATTGTTGATATACCATCGCATAATGGCACTATCACCAATATTCACATCACCATCAGCGAACGCTTTCTCAATCAGTGGCGCTGTGATCGTATTGATCGAGCTTTGTCGTCTTACCATTCGCACCAATCCATAGGGATCACTCCTTGATTCGATTGTAAGTCCTCTTTCCTCAAAAGCGATCCGAAACAGTTTGAAGCGGTATGTATCCATGACGATCTTTTGTACGTTAAAGTGCATGATATAGTTTTGCAATACCCAATCAACGATAAGATCAGGTGACAGGCTGTTACTGTCGATTACCTCAAAATCCTCAAAACCCTGTGTTCCGGCACGGTTAAACGGAAATTTTATCGCTTCAAACGTTGGGGAATTTTTGCATATCCATGTGTGTTGTCGCCATATATACCCGCCGTCTTTCTTAAAAAGGATTCCTGCGCTTACAAAATCACGAATGTCCGCATAATCAATACCGACTATGGCGCTCTCGCCATCATCAACCTCAAACGGTCGCGGATGCTTTTCATCGCCGTCAACATACGATGCTCGCAAAATGTTTTCCCATGATGCGACTGTTACCTCATCATCGCGCTCTGGTAAATTCATGCGCTTTGTGATAAATTCCGGTCGTTTGCTTGGGAACTTCTTCATTTCGATATATGCCTGTTCGATTTCTTTTTTCAAAACCGGCATATACTCAATAGATGGATTCGCCTTTATCCAACTATCAGGATCGTCGATTTCTTCTTTACTATCGATCCGGCAGATGAATGGAAAATAACCAATATCATTTACTCCTGTCTTGAGGATATCAACACACACACTTTCCATTTCATCTAAGGGTCCGCCTCTTACATATCCATTTGTCGTGATGATGAATGTCCTCGGATGCCTGATCTTGCCTCGCTGCGAGGTAAAAACGTTGATCTGATCGTTGGTTTCGTATGCGTGATACTCGTTGAAAAGCAATGCGCCACCTTTTTTACCATCCTTAGTACTTGCGTTTGATGTGTTATACCTTAACCTTGCATTGGTCGATAAGTTCTTTATGATCTCACGTGATACATAGAATTTACCTTTAAATTTCGGATTGTCATGCAGTACATCATACACAACATCGAAACTGTCTATCGCTTGTTTTTCATTGTTTGCGATGATGTCTATATGATAATTTTCTATACCGTACAGTGGCGTTTGTAAGAAATTCATCAGTGGCATCATAAATCCATCTTTGCCATTTCCTCGCCCCATCTCAATAAAAAACGTGCTAAATAGAGGCGTATCATTCGTATACATGAACACAAAAGCATAAATAAACTTTTGATACGGGAATAATGGATAATAATTCTTTTCACAGTATACAATGCAGTTTCGATATGTTTCTTCGCTAAAAAAAACATCGTTTCTTTCCAACGTTGGTTTAACGATGTTATCAATCAGTAATTTCCGATCTTCGTTGATCTTATCCAGATTCTTTTTGCAGTAGTCTATATAGTCGTTTATATATTTTAAGATAATCACTATTATAAACATCCGCTGCCGCTGACGGTTCTTTAAGATCCAATTCGGATAATATCTTCAGCATCTGCGCATTTACCTTCAAGAGATTCTGTACGTTCTCATTTGGTTTCTCTGTTTTTACGCCTGATCCGCTCATTGTTTCATACCTTAAGCCCCTATTTTTGATATCT
The DNA here is from genome assembly GCA_947575425.1 of uncultured Erysipelotrichaceae bacterium. Lineage (GTDB taxonomy): Bacteria > Bacillota_I > Bacilli_A > Erysipelotrichales > Erysipelotrichaceae > C-19. Next base: position 1,429 of record CANPNQ010000179.1, on the reverse strand, counting down.
TTTTGCATGTTTTTCTTTAAATCGTAAAGGAAAAGATAGTCATTTATAAGGTCAATAAAATGCTGCCCTTCTTTTCTCTGACTTTGTAATTGCGCCATTAAATCGGCTTTAATTGCATTTTTGCCCGACTTCGCCATAGTATCACCTTCCTCACGCGCGCGTACTTATCGGTTTTCCCTAGGCCACATACCCGTTCTCCACATAGCGGAAAATCTTTGAGAATTGACCGGGGGGCTACCATCTTTCTTCTGTAAGCCTCGGCTTTTGCTTGTTAAATCTTTCCACGGTTCTGTCATGCACTATATCATGGCACTCATGACATAGGCTTATCAGATTGCTTTCTTCCATCATCAGATCAGGCCGATCCCTTACTTCCTGTATATGATGCACTGTGTTTGCTTTTGTCAACTTTATTCTCTTGATAGGCTTGCCTAAGCCGTTATGACCATCACATCTTTGGCACTCATAGTGATCTCTTAGCAATATCTTTTCTCGCAACTCTTGCCATTCCCTTGTCTTATATAGCAAGTCTGTATCACCTTGTGATACCCGTTGTTTGACATTATCTGATAGTTTCATAGGCATCCTATCTCACTCCTTCATTTCCGCAAAAGAAAAGCGCTTGGTTAGCACTCCTTTTCACGATATAAGCATTTATAAACTTTAGTTTTACACGCAGGGCATTTTCCTTCTGTACCTAAAACATGGATCTTTACAAGTTTTTTATCAATATCCCAACACCTTGAACAGTATGGACTTCTTGTTGACGGTCCATCATTTTTGAACCAGTATACATTACTATTAAACTCCAGCATTTCATCTGTTACTTGCTGTTTTTCCAATTCCCTAACTCGTTCTTTTAGATCAGCATTTTCACTCATCAATTCAATGACTGCATTATATGCGTCTAATATGCTTTTGTATAGTTGAATGTTATCTGATTGTTGAGCTATCGATACTGCATCTTTGATCGTTTCTTTTACTGTGCTGTATACTCCCATTTTCTTTACCATCCTTTTCACATGTATTTTACTACATATGGGATAGCAATAAAAGAACAAATGCTCCATATCAATCACTCCTTTATTTGCGTAAAAGAAAAGCACCCGATCATGATCAGATGCTTACAACGGCGCTGGGCTTATAGTACACGTCTGTACGTCCCATGGTCTGAATTTCGCAGATAGGTTCACTTGGAGTTTCCTATCGCTATCGTTTTGTTTAAGCCAGCACATCAGACTTGCACTGATTACCTTGGGGGAAAGGAGGTACGCCACTATGGCTTGCTGGCATGTATACGCCGGATTTTCACCGGCTCAGATAAAGGGAGAAAACAAAGATTAGTGTGTATGTCGTGGAGACTTGGCCTTGCCCCCACACGACCACACTATCATTATAACATGTCAAGCATACCTACCGAGTACGGAAG
>CANPNQ010000178.1 GCA_947575425.1 uncultured Erysipelotrichaceae bacterium | reverse complement strand
CCGAAATAGTGATATACGTTTTCCCAAAGGTATTTGGTATGAAGATCTTGCGACAACAGGTGCTTATGTAAATTTTGCGCAAAAGATTTACTATCTTGATGAAAATCTGTATTATTATCGCCAGCGGAAGCATTCTATTATGAATCAGGACAATTACAATAAAAAAATGTTGGATATCCGTACCGCAATGGAATTGATCATGAATCGCTCAGATCTACATCTTTATCATGATGAATTGGAATATGTCTGTATCAGTAATTTGATCTATCAAAGCGCAGAACGGCTTCTTTCATATCAGCGATACATAGAAATTGAACAGTTGACTTCGTTTGCGAACCAGTGTTTTGTTCATTGGGAAAGCAATCCCTATTTGAAGCGCAGAAGCAGATTATATCGTACCACTTGCAGGATGATCAAGCGAAAGCACTATCGAATGGCAAAATTATTATACTATTTGAAGAACAAAATGGTATAATACCAATGGTAAAGGAGAAGTATATGAATCAAACAATCGCTGTTATCGTCAGTTATAACCGAAAGTTTTTGTTAAAAGAGGCGATTGATCATTTGTTGGATCAGGATGCTCAAGGTTTTGATATCTTGGTGATCGACAACGCCAGTACAGACGGTACAAAGGAATATATATCGAATTATATTGACAGAAAAGAAATCCTATATCACAATACCGGAAGTAATTTGGGCGGGGCCGGCGGATTTTCTAAAGGAATACGGCTCGCTGTTGAGATGGGATATGAATATGTATGGGTCATGGATGATGATACTATGGTACAAAAGGATGCATTGCGGCAGCTGTTAGCGGCGAAGGATTTGTTAGTGCAGTCATTCGGTTTTTTGTGCAGTGATGTTCGCTGGATTGACGGTTCATCCTGTGCTATGAATGTGCCAAACATTGATGATCACTGGTATGAGGATACAGAATTGTTAAAAAAGGGTATAATAAAGGTAAAACAGTGCTCCTTTGTCTCCTGTTTTATTCCGGCAGCGGTTGTCAAAGAAGTGGGTCTGCCGATCAAGGAATTTTTTATCTGGGGAGATGATGCGGAGTATACCAAGCGGATCAGTTTACGCTATCCCTGTTATCTAGTCAGCTTCAGCAGAGTAATACATAAAATGGAGAAAAACCAGCCTACAGATATTGTTAATGAATCGCCGGATCGCCTGTTTCGCTATCGCTATTCCTATCGCAATATGTATTATGTGAAAAAACTGGAGGGGGGCAAATTGAATATGTTCCTTTTCTATTATCGAACTGGTTTGGAAATGGTACGCATATGGAAAAGTGACTCGGAGGGAAAGTGGAAAAAAATAAAAACGATTTGTTACAGCATGCGGCAACGTAAAAAATTTAAGCCGCAAATCGAATATATAAAATGAGATCTGAAAGGAGTTGTGTATGCAAAAAAGCGTTAAGATAAACTATTTTTTGAATCTGGGCTATCAGTTGCTACTGATCGCGCTTCCGCTCATTACAACTCCGTATGTATCTCGTGTTTTGGGTGATTATGCGATTGGAGCATACAGTTTTACGCAATCCATTGTTACGTATTTTACACTGATCGGCTGTATTGGACTTGGCTTATACGGACAGCGTGAGATTGCATATTGTCAAAATGACTTTTTGAAAAGGACAAAACTATTATATGAATTGATTCTGCTGAAATTGATCAGTGTATCGTTTAGTTTTATTATATATTATATTACCATACAATCAATGGAAAAATTTCAGTTGTTGTTTTATATACAGATGATTGATATTATCGCAAATATATTTGATATCAATTTCTTTTATCAGGGAATGGAAGACTTTTCCAAGATCATTACAAGAAATATCATCGTACGCTTTCTCAGCATTGCTGCCGTTTTTATGTTTGTAAAATCTTCTGATGATCTGCCGTTGTATGTATTGATCCAGTCGGGATCTATCTTACTGGGGAATATGAGCATGTGGATCGCATTGCCGAAGAATTTGGTTAAATTGCAAGGCGTTTCCTTAGAAATAAAAAAACATTTGAAGCCAACGCTGATCCTGTTTTTTCCGCAGATTGCCGTTTCCGTATATACAGTGTTGGATCGTACAATGATTGAACTGTTGACAGGAAATACAAGAGAGATCGGTTATTATGAACAGGCGCAGAAGATTGTAAAATTGGCGCTGACGATCGTAACAGCACTCGGTACCGTTATGCTACCGAGGATATCCTGTTTATTTGCGACTGAGCATACAGATGAGATCAAAAGATATATTTATCAATCATTGCAGTTTGTAATGATTGTCGGATGCCCGATTATGTTCGGATTATCTGGCATTGCGCCAAATTTGATCCCTTGGTTTTTGGGAGATCAATTTTTCGCGAGTATACCACTTGTGGCAATGACCTCACCGATTGTAATCTTGATCGGAATCAGTAATGTGATTGGCATACAGTTTCTACTTCCGACGCGCAGGCAGAAGGCATACACTTTATCGACATTGATCGGATCCGGTGTGAATGTCGTATGTAATTTTATTTTTATCCCATCCTTGCTTTCTTTGGGCGCCACTGTTGCATCGGTATTAGCAGAGTGCTCTGTCACTGCATTTCAGTTGTATTGTGTGCGGGATGAGATAAAGCTAAAAACAATCATACAAGGAAATTTGCGCTATTTTATTGTATCGCTGATCATGTTTTGTTTTGTTTATCCTCTCAGTATTTGGTGGAATCCCAGCATCATTCATACACTCGTTATTATAACATTTGGTGCATTGTTTTATTTTATCACGCTGATTTTGATGAAAGATGAGAATATATATGCTATTATAAATACGTTGAAACCAAAACTGTCAAAAGGACGGAACTGATAAGGAGGCAGCTTATGCATTATCAATACGTAATTGTCGGTGCCGGAATTGCTGGTATCACTATAGCCCAGCGCCTGTCTGAAACATGTGAAGGCAAGATTCTGATCATAGAGAAGCGGAACCATATTGGAGGGAATATTTACGACAGCTATAATGAATCTGGGATCATGATTCATAATTACGGTCCCCACATCTTTCATACCAATCAAAAGCATGTCTATGACTATCTCAGCCGTTTTACACAATGGAATGATTTCCAGCATCATGTACTTACTTATGTAGACGGAAATTATTTGCCAATGCCGGTTTGTGTGGAAACGATCAATCAACTGTATCATCTTAACCTATCCTGTAAGGAGATGGAATCTTTTATTGCCGATCAGTGTCTGCCGATTGATGAGATCAGGACAAGTGAAGATGTGGCCTTGGCTAAAGCAGGACGAGATATTTATGAAAAATTTTTCAAAAATTATACGATAAAGCAATGGGGTACAGATCCGAAAAATTTGGATGCTTCGGTTATTAGCCGCATTCCTTTCCGTACCAGTCGTGATACGAGGTATTTTACCGATCGCTACCAAGGAATACCCAAAAACGGTTATACAAAAATGTGTGAAGAGATGCTGAATCAAGCAAATATCCAAGTTTTATTACAGTGTGATTATCGCGATATCATGCGAGATGTCACTTATGATCATCTGATCTATACAGGAGCGATTGATGCATTCTATGATTATAAATTCGGTAAATTACGGTATCGAAGTTTGGAGTTTATATTTGAAACTTATGATATGGTCTCTTATCAGGATGCTCCAGTAGTAAACTATCCCAACGATTATGA
>CANPNQ010000177.1 GCA_947575425.1 uncultured Erysipelotrichaceae bacterium | reverse complement strand
CGCTCACGGACAGAAACCAGAAAGGCATTTATTCCCGACGCCCATCATCGCTATCATGTAAAGAAGTATACAGGTGCTACGAAAAAGATCTGATTGCCATCCCCTATGTATCTATAAAGGTACACCTTTTCATATATCGGAAAAACCCAAGAAAATGTATGTTTGCATATAAAAAAACACGCATTTTTCCTGACATAGCGTGTGTTGCTAAAGGTGTACCATTTGAGACGATCCATCTGTATTTCGTATCCTGTTCCATATTTTACCATGGGTCATTTCCGTATGCAAGAATTAGTTTTCATTTTTCTGACAATCATCATAGGTAGTGGAATAATAAAATATCATACCTCATATCATCCAATTTTCGCTTGCTTGATTTTCCTTTGCTCCGACTTCAAAAGTGAGTAGATTGCTTCGCTTACGGATTGATTTATGAGAAGATCCATCGCCGTAAGGCAAATGCATCAGGCTGATATCTCGTTCGGCATATCAAAGAAACCGTTAAGACAAGTCCTAATTTCGCAAAGAAGCGATTTTATTTGACAAATCCTTGAAAAATCTTTATAATTTATGCGTACATCGAGCGTTGATAAGAAAAGTAATTTCACGGGAAATGACAGAGAATTGTATCCATAGGCTGTAAGATACAAGCATGAAACGTAAAATGAAAATAAAGACTTGGAGCTCTCCGCTTGCGGACGTATTCCCACGTTACGGGATTACTTGTATATCAAGTAGCCAAGATCGTATGTGTGAGCATACGGTGAAGCAGGGTGGTACCGCGAAAGTTATCTCTCGCCCCTCATCGGGTGGGAGTTTTTTTATGAACGAAAAGGAGTGAAACTGATGGAACAGAAATTAAGTGAACAGGAACTTGTACGCCGCCAAAAAATGGAGGATTTAAAGGCTATGGGGATTGATCCCTTTGGCAGTGCCTACAAGCGCACACACAAATCCGGTGCTTTAAAAGCAGCCTATGGGGAAAAGGATAAGGAAGAATTGGAAGAAGCCAATGTATCTGTGCGCATTGCCGGAAGGATCATGACAAAGCGTCGTCAGGGAAAAGCCGGGTTTATGCACATTCAGGATCTGGAAGGACAGATTCAGATCTATGTGAGAAAGGATGTCATTGGGGAAGAGGCCTATGAGGTATTTAAGAAAAGTGATATCGGCGATATTGTGGGAATTGCCGGAACAGTGATGAAAACCAATCATGGAGAATTGTCCGTAAAAGCAGAGGAATATACCCATTTGACCAAGGCACTTCGTCCTTTGCCGGAAAAATTCCATGGGCTACAGGATAAGGAGGAGCGCTTCCGCCGTCGGTATGTGGATTTGATCATGAATGAGGAGGCGAAACAGATCGCTTTGATGCGTCCAAGAATCATTCGTGCCATCCAGCATTACTTGGACGATCATGGTATGATCGAGGTGGAGACACCGGTATTACAGCCGATCCTAGGTGGGGCCGCTGCCCGTCCGTTCATCACTCATCACAATACCCTCGATATGCCCTTTTACTTGCGCATTGCGACCGAGCTTCCTTTAAAGCGACTCATTGTCGGCGGTCTGGAAGGCGTATATGAAATCGGAAGATTGTTCCGCAATGAGGGTATGGATGCCACGCATAACCCTGAATTCACAACGGTTGAGGCCTATGTCGCCTATTCCGATTTGCAGGGGATGATGGAATTGGTAGAGGGGCTTGTGGAATCGGTTGCCCTAGAGGTATGCCATACCACAGAGATTACCTATCAGGGAAAGCAATTATCATTAAAAGCACCGTTTCAAAGAATCCACATGGTAGATGCCATCAAAGCGCAAAGCGGCGTTGATTTCTGGAAGGAAATGAGCTACACGGATGCCTGTGACCTTGCGAAGGAGCACGGCATAGAGGTAGAGAAGAAGCATAACAGCGTCGGTCATATCATCAATTTATTCTTTGAGAAGTACGTAGAGGAAACTTTGATCCAGCCGACTTACGTATACGGTTATCCGGTAGAAATCTCTCCCCTTGCAAAGAAAAACAAAGAGGATGAACGCTTTACTGATCGCTTTGAGTTTTTCATCGACGGGCATGAATATGCGAACGCATTCTCCGAATTGAATGATCCGATCGATCAAAGAGAGCGCTTTGAAAATCAGCTGAAACTGCGTGATCTCGGAGATGATGAAGCCAATGAGATGGATGTGGATTATGTAGAGGCATTGGAGTATGGTCTGCCCCCAACCGGAGGTGTCGGCATGGGAATTGATCGATTGGTGATGTTACTAACCAACAGCGATACGATCCGTGAGGTACTCTTATTCCCACATATGAAGGAAAGAAGCAAATAAACTTGAAAGCACAGGAAAAAGAGATATCCTGTGCTTTTCTATGCGATGATTCCCTTTTATATATGCCATTATAGGTTTCATCCCACATATCAATAAACCGATATGAATATAAGATAATAGTATTTTTTTAAGAAAAGGCAAAAATTTACGTGTTGCAAAAAACAGATAAGCACTGATCTATTTTCATGTCGCTATTTACCTTCTTCCATGAAATGGATTGTATTTTAAAAGGTTTGAGAACATACTCTTTCTCAAGCCTTTTGTTGTTTTATCTCTCAAATTCAAATGATTTTGTATTAACTTTATGATATATCTAATGCTTCACCCAAATGCTCATCAATAAAATCAATGAATGGCTTCCTTACAACTTCATCCGGATGCTTCAAATACCTTGCCAATGCAATCCTTTCTCCATTGATATCGTATGATGCATCCATTCTCTTTGCTTGGTTATATCCAGTTCATATTCATAATCATAAAAGCTGAAATACTTCCGCGATTCAATATCCTTTTCCACAAAGACAAATTCTGCTTTTTTACCGCATACCTGATAACATAATTTGACCCACTCTAGTATCGAGATCGTTTCCGGATTTCCCACATTGAACACATGCGTGCTTGGTTTTTGTGCCAGAAGGATATCAATGAAATGACAAAGATCGCTGACATGGAAGAATTGAAGCTTCATCTCACCATGCTTAGGAATATAGAATTTACGATCCTGCATGGCGCATTCAAACACAAAGGCTTCCCGATAGACATTATTCATCGCACCGTATAAATAGGGCGGACGAAGGATATAAGCATTGTCATCTCTTTGGATCAAAGCTTGTTCTGCGGCAATTTTATCCGTACCATATGCCTTCCAAAAGCGATTTTCACCAAGCTTGTCATCTTCCGCAAATGGCTGTTTGCCATATTCGGGATAGACAGCACTAGAGCTGATCAGAATATAATCATCATAGCTATCTAACGCATCCAATAAATCATTCACATCACTGGCATCATATGCGCAAATATCCAATACTGCGTCAAAATGGTAACCACGCAGACGATCATCCAACTGATGTCTATCTGCCTCAATCAGGGCTACGCCTTTGACCTGCGGCTTTGTATTGCGATTGAGCACATATACCTCATATCCTTTTTTCACAACATATTCTGCCACATAACGACTGACAAATACCGTACCTCCGGTAATCAACATTTTTTTCATTTCGCTTGCCCATTCCACTTCTGCACTTCATCCCATGTAGGAATCGATGGACCAGCACCTTTGCGCCCACAGGCAATCGCGGAAGCCCTTGCGGCAAGATCCATCGCCCTTTGAACGGTTTCTCCTTTGAATAGACTGCCAAATAGATAA
>CANPNQ010000176.1 GCA_947575425.1 uncultured Erysipelotrichaceae bacterium | reverse complement strand
ACATTTAAAATCGCCGCACAATCCTGCATGCTCAACTGCTCGAAATACACCAGCATCACCACTTGCCTCTGAAGCAAGGGAAGTTGATCCAGCATGAATAACAGCACATCACGATCACTGCTGAAATGCATTTGCTTTTGTGGCAAAAACTCTTTCCGTTCTTCCGCCATAACAGCAGTTAATGGATTATGATCCACATCCATACAAACAGCGCTTCTCTTACGAAACATATCCGTACATTTACCGTGAATGATCTTACAGCACCAATGATAAAAACGACTTGGATCTCTTAAGGAGTACAGCGATGTGTGAATCTGCATAAAAGTTTGCTGGACTGCATCCTTCGCATCTTCGCTGTTTTTACACAAGCGAAAAGCAACAAACTCCAAGCGCTTATGATAGCGCTCGTACAACTCGCTAAAGGCTCTTTCATCCCCCTGCAAGGCTTTTTCTACTAATTCTTCGTCTCTGTAAGTTTCCATAAATGCACCTCATCATTATTTTCATATTACATAATATACAGAAAAATGTCAAGATATTTATAACGATTATTATTTTCAATATATTTGTCATAGTTTTTACAATTTTATTTAATCGCAGAATAAATAGTATTATTGAAAATAAGCGTAGCAATACCTACATCGCTATTGTCCATAACAGTCGCAGATGCAATGAATTTACTGAGATAAAAAACACAGAGTTATATTGATCCATAAAAGGAATTCAGTGCAAAAATGCAAGATATCAGGGCAAAGAACAACGGATGCCATCATTGCTATATCCCTTTCTACATACCAAATCAATCACATTGACATCTGCCAACGATCTATTTTATCAAAAGGATGTGATGCTCTTCGCGAATCCCTTTTTTATTTTTTAAATCCGCCTGCTTGATTACCAACCTTTCTTTTTATAGCGTTACATTCTTTTTCATTTGCTGTTTACTTTTCAGATTAAAAAAAACATATTTATTACACACAAGCATAAGAAATATGTTTTTTGCTTCCACAAGTCTAATCCACATCTATTTTTCTGGCTCCTCTGCATTGGATAGACCAAGATCTTGGGCGCTGTAATACTGCAAATACGCATTCTCCATACGCTGCGCGTAATGATCAAATCCCAACGCTCTAACCGTATGCAATAAAGAGCGATCCAATGCCTGTTGCAAAGGAGATACCTGAGCATTTTGTATTCCCAAGCCCACACTCATGCCAAGCAGCAGCACAAAACAGATCGATACATGACGTCGTAAATGGATCCATTTTTCACTTTTTGAGAACATGATTCCCAAAAAGATGCCGCTGATGAAACCACCCAAATGCGCAAACAAGGAGATGCCGGGAAGCAGGGAAATCAAAAAATTAACGATTATCAGCTGCCACACCGTAGAACGTATGACCGGATGGCGGATCATGCCGCTTTCCCAAAGGGATGCGATATAAGCGCCCAATAAGCCGAAGATGCCGCCGCTGATCCCCAAGCCCAGCACATTGCCATCGCAGACAAAGACAAATAAATTTCCCATAAGGATCGATGCGATCAATACGATGAGATACTGCTTCTTGGAATACGCCTTTTCACAAACAGAACCGATGGCATACAGCGCCATCATATTCGCAAATAAATGAATCAGATCGATATGCAGAAAGCCCGCAGTGAATAAGCGCCAGTATTCCTGCATAGAGATGACATTCATTTTGTAATAAGCGCCCCATAATACGATCGCAATGGCATCATTTTCCAGATAAAATGCACTCATTAAGGCAAGCAGGAAAATGATGATACATACCAGCATAATCGCTCCGGTCAGCTTCGGGATGCGTTTGATTCCCAAAGCTTTACGGCGATTGCGCTTTAAACGCATCTGCATCAGCTCAAGAGAATGCCCCAATCGAGCAAATTCCTTTTGCGGCTCATCACTTGGATGCACGACGGATGCGATATTGGGAAAGCACTCCAAGACTTGCGTATGTTCACAATGATCAGGTGTGATCACCGTATGGATATATTGCGCTGTCTCTGTTTCGCTGCTTTGTGGATTGGTATTGATGAGTAAAAGCTTACAGCGCTTTGCATGCTCTCCCAGCATTACTACAGCAATCTGAACAAAATAGCTTTCTTTTTCCGCGATCTGCACATCACTTGCATTAATGATACAGATTAACGGGAACTCTTTGCGCTGACGATTGATCAGCCATACATCCTGACGCTGTCCATGGATCGTCATCATCTGATAACCGTATTCCCCTACAAAATAATGTAACAGCTGAAATGTATATAACTCAAACGAATGGATTTCCATACCCTCACCTCGTCTCATTTCGCAAGTCTGTTAAAAACTGCGCAAATTCTTGGGGCAGCTCTGCCTCCACGCAGATCATTTCCTTGGTGCGCGGATGTACAAAGCGCAGCTCATGCGCATGCAGCAGCTGTCCTGTATCAATCAATGGCTTACGATAGCTATATTTGGGATCTCCTACAACCGGATAGCCGATATATTGCATATGGACACGAATCTGATGCGTTCTGCCTGTTTCTAAGCGACACTCTATCAACGTGAAATTCGCAAAGCGTTCAATCACCTGAAAATGTGTTCTTGCGTCCTTCGCATGTTGATCCGTTACACACATTTTCTGACGATCCTTTGGATCACGAGCGATCGGCGCATCAATCGTCCCATGCTCATGTGGTATCACACCATGAACCAGCGCATAGTACAAACGATTCACACTTTTTTCCTTTAACTGTTCTACCAATGCATGATGGGCATGATCATTCTTCGCAACGATCAAAAGACCACTAGTATCTTTATCAATGCGATGTACGATGCCGGGACGCAGAATACCGTTGATGCCGGAGAGATCCTGACAATGATACATCAGCGCATTCACCAGTGTCCCATGCATATGACCCGCAGCCGGATGAACAACCATGCCCTTTGGCTTATTGACGACAATCACATCCTCATCCTCATAGCGGATATCCAATGCAATCGCTTCTTTTTCCACCTGCAAAGGCTGCGCTTCCTCCATTTCCCACTCGATCACATCCCCCCCTTTACACAAGGTATTACTTTTGCATGAGCCTTCATTAACCCATACCTTTCCTTGTTTAATCAACTCTTGAACTCGACTGCGTGACAATCCTTCTGCTTGTTCACTCAGCAGCTTATCCAATCGCTTTTGGCTCATATCCCCGCTGACTTGTAAGCGCTGCTTCATTTTTTCCACCCGTTTCCAAACTGTTCCCATATCGCATCCATCAGGATCAATCCCACGCCGATACACAATGCACTGTCCGCAATATTAAAAATTGGAAAATCGTAGCCGAAGATGATAAAATCAAGGAAATCCCTCACATATTGAAAGCACAATCGATCCGCAAAATTACCGATCGTACCTCCAATCATGAATGCCAATGCAATCTGATTCCACTCACTTTCCTGATGACGGTAAAACATTATCATCATTACCAGCGCCACAACGCTCACCATGTAGAAAAACCACATTTTTCCTTCCAGCATACTCCATGCGGCACCGCTGTTTTGCATATAAGTCAAATGGAAAAAGCCCGGAATGATACTGATTCGCTCACCCAGCACCATATTCATATCCGCAGCCAGCTTGCTTAACTGATCAATGAGCAGCACTGCGATCACAATCCATATATGCTTCTTTTTCATCATCTCACCTTTTCATTTCGTTGAAATAC
>CANPNQ010000175.1 GCA_947575425.1 uncultured Erysipelotrichaceae bacterium | reverse complement strand
TCTCATAAATTCTTTAATGTCTTTATCGCTTACATAGCGTGTGCTGTTGCGGCTCTGATGCACAATGCAGCGTTGGACGATTGTCTGTGGGTATGCTGCTATAATTGCCTGTGATACAATACCCTAATTCGCTATGAAAACACTCACATCGCTAAAGTGATTTTCCCATCAAATAAATCATGGAGCTGCGCAGCGATCCATTCGCGGTTAAATTGTTCGCTGAATTCTCTTTGATAATGCTGGGAGGCCAGTTCTTCACTGTAATCGGAAAATGGGATAAGGGCAAAATTTGTATACCCATGCTCAAAATGGTTGATGATAGGGGTAATCACCATATGCTGGATCGTGATCTCACCGCTATCTCTGTCTTTGACAATATCTAAATTCAAGATCGCACCCACCTCATACATATTCGCAAATTCAATGCTTGCTCGATCGACCATCGCCGCTGCCGAGACAAAATTACCTAGGGAATAAAAGACAATGGTACGATGAGCGTTTGTCTCGTTGATGAGTTCCTCCATTGTCTGAATGTTATGAGGGTGATTTCCAATGATCAGATCCACCCCCAATTCATTCAGATAATCAGCTGTCTCAAGCTGCGCCTGATTGAGCGTATAGGTAAATTCGTTGCCCCAATGCATGGCAGCGATCACCACATCTGCTTGTTCCTTTGCTTTTTCCACATCTTCCCTTAGCATCTCCCGTTTTTCATCATCCAGCACTCTTTGTTCATTGAGAAAGGTTTTCACCACATAGTCATGCTCCGGCTCAATCCATTCATTCGTATCATAGGTATAGGCCAATAAAGCGATACGAATCCCATGTTTCTCTATGACATAGATTTGATCCTTGTCCTCTTTCTGCGCATACAGACCAAAGGTCGCAATGCCATTGTCATGAAGATGTTTCAATGTATTGAAAACTCCTTGATATCCCATATCATAACTGTGATTGGTAGCGACACTCATAATATCAAATCCAATCTCTGGTAATTGATCCGCCACTTTCTTTGGCGCGTTGAACGTGAAGGCGACCCCACTGACACCCAATTCTTCACCGCCGATCGGTACCTCTTGATTTCCGATTACGATGTCTCCCTTTAAATAAGGCTTGATTTGATCAAAATAGGTGCCGAAATCATAATCATCCAGTGAATCATACAGGCCCTGTTCAAATAAAAGATCACCGGTGAAGGTCATAGAAACGACAGAATCCCCCAATGGCGGCGTTATTTCATCAATCAGATAGGCACGCTTTTTGTCTTTACATCCATAGGTGCATATTCCAAGTAAAATACAAATAAAAATCTTTTTTGGGGTCATATGGACGTCCTCTCTTTTTTTCTTAGTATAAGTATATCACAATGATACACAGATTCATGTTTATTTTTGCGTTATGTGGGTGCATGGTATGAGATATCACAGCAGATGGAAGCGCTGATAACTTGCCTTGTAGAGATATGCGATATTTATTTTCAAATTCAAATCCTGTATAATAAAGTTGGTGATAGGATGAAAACATTATTATTGGATTTGGATGGTACAATGTATCGAGGAACACAGATCATGCCTGGAGGAAAGGAATTGATTCATGTTTTACAGGAAAAAAAGCACCCCTATCTGTTTTTAACGAACAATTCCAAACGTACAAGGAGACAAAATGCGGCGCATATGTTACAAATGGGCTATGAGAATATTCAAGAGGGTGATTTTTTCACCAGTGCGATGGCAGCGGCGATCTATGTGAGAAAGCACTATAAAGAACGCAGAGCATTTGTGATTGGTGAGGATGGGCTAAAGGAGGCTTTGATGGAACAAGGCTTTGAATTGTGCGAGGAGCAGAGTGACTTTGTCTTTGTCGGATTGGATCAAGCAGCGGATTATGATAAATACTCCAAGGCAGTCAATGAACTGCATCATGGGGCAAAGCTGATCGGCACCAACCATGATCGGATGCTGGCGCAGCCAAATGGCTTTGCGCTGGGCAACGGTTCTGTGGTAGCGATGCTCGAATATGCGTCGAACCAAAAAAGTCCGTGTATCGGGAAACCATATGCACCGATCTTGGAGGAAGCGCTTGCTTTGCGAAATTTATCCAAGCAGGAAACATTGCTTGTAGGAGATAATTTAGAGACCGATATTCAGCTGGGGATTGTTCATGGGGTAGAGACAGCCTTGGTTTTGGGCGGTGTTCATAATGAAAAGGATATCGATCGCTTGGGCATCCATCCGGATCGCATATATCGTGATCTTCATGAACTGCTTGTCGATATTTGCTTATAAAATAATCTGCTTCCTTGCCTGTATGACTTAACTTTTGACGCTTATTATGCTATACTAACAGGGTAGAAAACCTACAAAAGGAGGATTTGCAATGCCATATATTATTGATGTACATGCACGCGAGATTTTAGATTCCCGCGGCAATCCGACCATTGAGGTCGAAGTGGAAACCGCATCCGGTGCGATGGGTCGCGCCATGGTACCTAGCGGTGCATCTACGGGAGAGCGAGAAGCATTGGAATTGCGTGATGGAGACAAGAGTCGTTTCTTGGGCAAAGGTGTATTGACAGCAGTCAATAACGTCAATGACATTCTTGGAGATGTTGTGATGGGTATGGATGTGAGTGATCAAAATGCGATTGACAAAAAATTGATTGAGGCAGATGGCACAAAGGATAAGTCCAAATACGGTGCTAATGCCATTTTGGGTATTTCTTTGGCGGTAGCACATGCGGCGGCGAATTATTATGGATTGCCATTGTATCGCTATTTGGGCGGTATGAATGCAAAGACCCTGCCGGTGCCGATGATGAATGTGTTAAACGGTGGAAGCCATGCGGATTCTTCCGTGGATTTCCAAGAGTTTATGATTATGCCGGTCGGTGCGAAATCGATTCGTGAAGCGATTCGTATGGGCGCCGAAACATTCCATGCGCTGAAAAAAGTATTAAAGGATAAGGGTCAGGTAACCGCTGTTGGTGATGAGGGCGGCTTTGCGCCGAACCTTGGCAGTAATGAGGAACCGCTGGAATGCATTATGGAGGCGATTAAAAATGCCGGCTATGTACCCGGCGAGGATATCTGCATTGCCATGGACGTTGCCGCAAGTGAATTTTACAATACGGAAACAGGCAACTATGAATTGACAAAATCCGGACAGGGTGTCAAGACAACCGATGAGATGATCGCATGGTATGATGAATTGGTAGAGAAATTCCCGATTATCTCTATTGAGGATGGCTTGGGTGAGCGTGATTGGGATGGATGGAAAAAGCTGACAGAGCATTTGGGTAAGAAGATTCAGTTGGTTGGCGATGATCTGTATGTGACCAATCCGGCTATCTTACAGGAAGGAATCGACAAGGATATTGCCAATTCCATTCTGATCAAGGTCAATCAAATCGGAACCTTAAGCGAAACCTTTGATGCGATGGAACTGGCAAAGAAGCATGGCTATACAGCAGTTGTTTCGCATCGCAGTGGTGAAACAGAGGATACGACGATCGCTGATATCGCAGTTGCCTTCAATGCCGGTCAGATCAAAACCGGATCTATGTCAAGAACGGATCGTATTGCCAAATACAATCAGTTGATTCGCATTGAGGAGGAGCTGGGTGAAGTGGCAGTATTCCCGGGTAAATCCGCATTCTATAATATCTATAAGCACTAATGAATGTAACAGAAATAAGCATACAGAGGAAGTCCCCTGT
>CANPNQ010000174.1 GCA_947575425.1 uncultured Erysipelotrichaceae bacterium | reverse complement strand
TGGTACGGTGGTCTTACCGGATGGCACAGAATATGATCCCGATGGCAATAAGAAACACCCTCATACATGCGCGACTTCCGGAACCAAGATCAACATTGATACGGATGGCGATGGTTATCCCGATCTCAATATCGATTTGGATGGGGATTGCGTTGCGGACTTGAGCATTGATATGGATGGCGATCAAATTCCTGATCTCAACATTGATACCGACGGAGATGGAAAAGCGGACATCAATGTGGACAGTGATGATGATGGGGTTGCGGATGTCAATATTTTACTGAATCTAAAAGAAGTATGGAAATTAAATGTAACCTTTGTCGTCAATGATGTTGCTTACAATAGTATGAAGAATTTAAAACCCGATCTCAATGAGGACAGAGATGGCGATGGCTTGCCGGATCATAATATCGATACTGACGGAGACAGTCTGCCGGACAAAAATGTCGATGCTGACTGGTGGGAAAAGCATGGATATGATAAGAATCAAGGTTCATCCACCAATATGGGCGGCGCGATTACCGGAGATACCAACAAATGGTCTGTTTGGATGATTCTGGTAGTGATCAATACAGCGGTGATGATCTTTTCGATCTATCGCAAAAGGCATCAGAAAGCATAGACGGATAAGAGATCTTGCGCATGGCGTATGATCTCTTATTTTCATGCGCATTCTATCATTACACCTACCTTTATAAACGCATAGACAGATCACGGAGGAAAGAAAAACAGTCGAAAAAATAAGAGAAAGTATACTTTTTTTACGCTTTTTCGATATTCTTATCTAGGCAGAAGTCATGAAATGTCATATAATGTAAGATAAGGTCGAAAGGAGGATGCACATGCAGGATTTGCAGATACAGGATGAACTCCAAGTGATTGAAATCGATGTATTGAATGAAGATCGTTTGATCACTACCCTATCCTGCGATTATGAAACGAACTTTCATGAACTGCATGGCATGCTTTGTGAAACACTGCGGCTGCATCCGCAAACACTGTATCGCTTTTATCTGCCGAAGCTGAAAGTATCACTTCGCGCCTTGCCTCGCAGTAAGGATGACAGCGGTGCGAAACGCTTGTTATCGCTTTTGACGGTGGGGGATGATATCGTCTATCAAAACAACAATCGTCGCATTCGACTCATGGTACGCAGCATTGGCAGGGCGATTGAGGGAAGCAGTATCGAGCGCGATATTCGCAAGGTGTACGCCTCCTTAGAAAGCAATGTTGATAAAAATGCTTATAAAAAGCGCAATCGCATCCAGCGAGATAATCTGACGCTGCTTTACACCATCGCTTCGGAGCTGCTCTCTCAGCAGATTACTACCAAGTTGCACGATCAGGCGTCGCTTGTCTTTAATTTGAAGGGAAATAATTTATTATCCTATTGCTATGTGAGCCAGATGCGGGATCGGATTGAATATTTTTTCTTTCCCGATCGAGAGCGCTTCAGTCGTTATGTCATGGTCAGACAGGATGGCTATGTGCCGATCATGCATAAGGATAAATATAAAGATGGCATGGCGATGGTATTTTCCAAACAGCCTTTGCGGGAAACGGATTTTACCAAGCCCTACAATGCCCAGATGTATGTGGAACATGCCTGTTATGTTTATTTTTATGATGTGAAACGCGGTTTTGAGGTGGACACGATCTCGGCCGCTCAAACCAAGGAACTCATGCGCTATTTGGTCGCTTTGCAAAAGGCAATGCCAAAGATGCAGGGATCAACGCAAAACAACCCTAATGCTTCCTTATATATAGGATATAATCCGCATACCAAGCAGACCTTATTACAATACGGACCTAAGCCGCTCATTCATTTGAATGATGTGTTTTATCACAATCAGGCAAACATTCAATTATTACAGCGCTTTAAGAAAACCGTAGAGATCTTGGAACTGGATTATTTTCTCTGCGTACGTCAGCCGAGCAAGCATAAAGATGAGCGCGTTCGTTATGTGGTGGAGGGAATCGTGATCGGCAAAGCAGGACGAAGAATGCGCAGTGAACCGTATGAAAGTGATGGAAAGATTGCCGATATGATGGTGGATCTGCTATTGGATATGATGGAGATCAGCGGCTTACCCCAACAGGTATTGGTACGGGAGCGCAGTGTTTATTCCTATGTGCATGATTTCTGTAAACAGCTTGGGATCGAGGTGGCGATTTATGCTCGTTTGCCTAAAGTGGATGCCTTTCATCAGACACGCATAAAAAAATAGGGACAAAGCCCTTACAACAATAGTGTAACATAAATAGCTTCAAAATAACAGACTGTTTCCTTAAAAATTTATTGAGTATAATAAGAGTGTCCAATAAGGAGGGATATGGTATGAAAGTACAAATCTACGGAAAAAACATCACCGTAACACCTGCCATCGCAGAGAAAATTGAGACAAAGCTCAATCATTTGGAGCGCTATTTCATCATTGATGAAAGCAATGTGGCAAAGGTTGTGGTAAGAGTCTATCCGAGTAAGCAGAAGATTGAGGTGACAATCCCAACCAAATATGCGGTATTGCGGGCTGAAGTGGTTCACGACGATCTGTATGCGGCGATTGATCTGGCTGTGGATAAGCTGGAGGATCAGATTCGCAGACAAAAGACAAGACTCAACCGGAAAAATAAAGAAAAGCTAGCCATGGCATTTATGGATGCGGAGGATTTCATCGAGACGGATGATTTCAACGAGGATGAGGATGAATTGGTGAGAACCAAGACGATCACGCCGGCTGCGATGGATTTGGATGAAGCGATCATGCGTATGGAAATGCTGAATCATTCCTTCTTTATCTATCGTGATGTGGAGAGCAAGGAGGTCGCTGTTGTTTATAAGCGAATGGAAGGCGGCTACGGATTGATTGAGGTGGAATAAGCTTTTTCTTCCTTCCTAAAGCAAGGGTTTTGAAAAGTGTGTCGAGCAACGACGCACTTTCTTTTTTTATGCTTTGCTTGTTCGACACCTTATCACGGTATCAAAGGATTATACTTGATACACAAGGAGGAGATCAAAGTGGAAAGCTATATTGAAGTGACATGGCTCAGCGGCTTTTTTACGCTGATGCATGCGTCCACCTTGGCGTTTTATCTGGCGAATAAGCCATGCTTCTTTTGGCGGATGGTGGGCTACAGTGCTGTTATCCCCTTATTGGCATGCTTGCTTTTTCATCGCTTGGAATGGGTAGCGATGGGAATCGCAGAAGCGATATTTGCCTATGCCATCTTTCATCATGCATGGAAAGGATGGCTGCTTATGATGGCGCATCGGCTGTTGTTACATCTCAGCGCCTATCTATTGTATGGGGGAAGCTTTCATCTGGGAATTTGGTTTGTGCCAAGCGATACGCTGCCATTGTTGTATTGGATTGCTTTAATGCTTTCTTGGACAGCGATGTTTTTCCATTTCAAATATACGCTCTCTAAACAGGATTTCATCTATCCCATCGAAATTGCCGCAAAGGAAAGCATCCGTACCAAGGGATATTTGGACAGCGGTAATCTCACCATGAGCGAGGGGATTCCCGTGATGTTTCTCGATCAGCACTTTGAAACATATTTTGATGCTTCCAGCATACAATGGGTAATGGCGGACACAATGAACGGGAGTGGACGCTTGGCGTGCCATCCTGCCAAGGTGCGGATCGCCAATGCCCCTTACCACAATGTATTGATCTGTTGTAAGGGAAAGCTTTCTTTGCCTTTAGGGGCAAAGGCATTATTAAAT
>CANPNQ010000173.1 GCA_947575425.1 uncultured Erysipelotrichaceae bacterium | reverse complement strand
CGACGATGCTTCACGTGCCTTGATGGGTGCGAACATGCAGCGTCAGGCAGTACCGCTGCTAGATCCCCATTCTCCTTATGTGGGAACAGGCATTGAATATAAGATTGCCAAGGATTCCGGCGCCGGCATCGTTGCTAAGGCAGAGGGTATCGTGGAGTATGTCGATTCCCAGCGCATCATTGTGGCAGAAGGCGAGGACAAGCGGGAATATAACATCCGTAAGTTTGAACGCTCCAATGCGGGAACCTCGATCAACCAGCGTCCGATCGTAAAAAAGGGTGAGCGCGTGGAAAAAGGTGACATCCTAGCCGATGGACCTTCCATGGAGAAAGGCGAATTGGCTTTGGGACAGAATGTGACCATTGCCTATATGACATGGTATGGATATAACTATGAGGATGCGATCATCATGTCCGAGCGTTTGGTACGCGATGATGTGTATACCTCTGTGCATATTGAAGAATATGATATTGATTGTCGTGAGACAAAGCTGGGACCGGAGGAAATCACTCGTGATATTCCTAACGTCTCTGAAAACGCGGTGCGCAATTTGGATAGTCGCGGCATCATTATGGTCGGCGCCGAGGTTCAGGAAGGCGATATCCTCGTCGGTAAGGTTACGCCGAAAGGGCAAAGTGAGATCTCACCGGAGGAGAAGCTGTTATTGGCGATCTTCGGTGAAAAATCCCGTGAGGTACGTGACAATTCCTTGAAGGTGCCGCATGGCGGAGCCGGTATCGTTCATTCCATCCGCGTATTCAAACGCAGTGAAGGGCATGAATTACCACCGGGTGTCAATGAAACGATTAAAGTATACATCGTACAGAAACGTAAAATTTCCGAGGGTGACAAGATGGCAGGACGCCATGGAAATAAGGGTGTCATCTCAAAGATATTGCCAGTAGAGGATATGCCTTATATGGCAGATGGAACACCGGTGGATATCATGCTTAACCCGTTCGGTGTGCCTTCTCGTATGAACATCGGACAGGTGCTGGAGATCCATTTGGGTTACGCGGCGAAAAAACTCGGTGTGAAATTTGCGACACCGGTCTTCGACGGCATTAACAATGAAGAATTGCGTCAGATTATGGACGAGGCAAGCATGACCAAGGATGGCAAGCAGGTCTTATACGATGGCAGAACCGGAGAGGCATTTGATGAGCGGATCTCCGTCGGCGTTATGTATATGATCAAACTGGCTCACATGGTTGACGATAAATTGCATGCCCGTGCAACCGGACCATATTCTTTGGTTACCCAGCAGCCGCTGGGCGGTAAGGCGCAAAACGGTGGACAGCGTTTCGGTGAGATGGAGGTTTGGGCTTTGGAGGCTTATGGTGCCGCTCATACCTTACAGGAGATCCTAACGGTGAAATCCGATGATATTGTGGGACGTACAAAGACCTATGAAGCCATCATCAAGGGCAAGGATATTCCCGATCCGGGCATTCCTGAATCCTTCCGTGTGTTAAAACACGAATTACAGGCCTTGGCGATTGATGTCAAGCTGTTGGATGAGGATGGCAATGAAGTGAATCTGAAAAAAGGCGATGAGGATGATGCAAACAAGCGCAATCATCTGCCGCCGATTGAACAGCCGCAGCCGGATGTTGTCGATGAGGCTGATCTCATCAATATGGAAATCGAAAACGAAGAAGATGAGGAAGAAGAAATCGATCCAAACGCTGAAATCACCTTGAGCGAGGAAGAAGAAGCGGTGTTGGAATTTGCGGATGAAGCATTGGCAGAGGATTTAGACGAGGATGACGAACCATTGATCAATGATTTCGATGATATGAATGATGAAGATAAGGAGGCGTAGTACATGAGTGTAAACAATTTTGCCTCAATTCAAGTGAGCTTGGCTTCTCCTGAGCGCATCCATGAATGGAGTCATGGAGAAGTAAAAAAGCCGGAGACGATCAACTATCGTTCCCAAAAGCCGGAGCGTGACGGTTTGTTCTGCGAGCGCATTTTCGGTCCAAGCAAGGACTGGGAGTGCTATTGCGGGAAATACAAGAAGGTGCGTTATAAAGGCGTTGTCTGCGATCGCTGCGGCGTTGAGATTACCAAATCCAGCGTTCGTCGCGAGCGCATGGGACATATTGAACTGGCTGCGCCGGTTGCCCATATTTGGTACTTGCGCGGCATTCCAAGCCGCATGGCGATGCTTTTAGATGTGACACCGAAGCAGTTAGAGGAAGTCGTATACTTCGTATCATGGATCGTAACCGATCCCAAAGATACCAAACTGGAATACAAGCAGATCTTATCGGAAAAGGAATATCGTGAGAATGTTGCGATCTACGGTCCCGGTATGTTTACTGCGCAAACCGGTGCTGAAGCAGCCAAAACGCTGCTGGAGGAGATTGATCTGGATCAGGAATATGCCAAGATTCAGGAACAGCTTCAGGGCGCTTCCGGAGAAAAACGCAAGAAATTGATCAAGCGTTTGGATACGATTGAAGCCTTCCGTAATTCCGATAATAAGCCGGAATGGATGGTATTGAGTGTGATCCCGGTCATTCCGCCGGATCTAAGACCGATGCTACAGTTAGATGGCGGACGCTTTGCGACCAGTGATCTCAATGATCTATATCGTCGTGTTATCACAAGAAACAATCGTTTGAAAAAGCTGTTGGAACTGGGTACTCCGGCAATCATCGTACAGAATGAAAAGCGTATGCTACAGGAGGCAGTCGACGCATTGATCGACAACGGACGCCGTTCCAAGCCGATCACCGGTGCAGGCGGACGCGCTTTGAAGTCCTTGTCTCACTCTTTGAAGGGAAAACAGGGGCGCTTCCGTCAGAATTTGTTGGGAAAACGTGTGGACTTCTCCGGACGTTCCGTTATTGCGGTAGGACCGGATCTGAAGATGTACCAGTGCGGCATCCCCCGAGAAATGGCAATTCAACTGTTTAAACCGTTTGTCATCAATGAAATTGTAAACAGAGAGATCGCGTCCAATCCCAAGACCGCTGAAAAACTGATTGATCGTCAGGATCCGCGTGTTTGGGATATCGTTGAGGATGTCATTGATGGATATCCGGTGCTGATGAATCGTGCACCGACCCTGCATCGTCTGGGAATACAGGCGTTTAAACCAAAGCTGGTGGAAGGACGTGCCATTCGTCTTCATCCGCTTGTTTGTACCGCCTTCAATGCTGACTTTGATGGTGATCAGATGGCGGTCCATGTCCCATTAGGTGAGGATGCTCGTGCCGAAGCCTTGATCATGATGCTCGGCTCTAACAATATCCTCGGTCCTAAGGATGGAAAACCGATCGTTACTCCGTCTCAGGACATGGTCATGGGTAACTTCTATTTAACCATGGAGGAGACAGAAGCGGAATTCCGCAAGGAAGCCGAGCGCTACCTGTCTGTGGATTGCCCGGAATCTGCCGCATTGTGGAATACCTATGCGGATCATGAGGGCAGAGTATTCGGCAGCGTGAATGAAGTGCTGATGGCTTATGATACCAAGCAAGTGCATCTGCACAATCGCATCGCTATCCGCGCTAAGGCCTTAAAGAAGGAAGGCTTCAGTGAGGAACAGAACGATAAATACCTGCTTACGACAGTCGGCAAGGTGATGTTCAATGGTATGTTTCCAAAGGATTTCCCTTACTTAAATGAGGTGTCCAAGGAAAACTTTGAGGCAACTCCTGATCGTTATTTCTTGGAAATGGGGCAGGATGTCAAGCAGGCAATCGCTGAATTACCGGTGGT
>CANPNQ010000172.1 GCA_947575425.1 uncultured Erysipelotrichaceae bacterium | reverse complement strand
TGTCAGGTTTCCTTTACTGCCATAGTATTTTTCAATGTTATCTACTTGTAAGATCGGTGTCATATGTTCATCCTCCTAGTTATATTTGCGTTTCAACGCAAGATCTGCGATATGAAGGCGATGCAGTAAAAAAATCACCAACAAACATAATAGCACAATTTCACTGAAACCGGCAGGGAAAATGGTGGGAAAGAAAATAGTGATCGCTTCCAACAGCATCATACCTGCGATCCATAGCTCGCTTCGATATTCTTTGATGATTCTCATGGCATATCCTCCTTATCCATTTCTTTGACGCTGTTATTATAACGAATATGCGATCGCTTATGCCATCGGGATAAATAACAGTTCACTTACAAAGTTGTAAGAATGCATGATACAGAAATGACAGGTAAAAAAGAAATCATCTCGATTCTCGATACCTTGAATGGTACAGGGAATGAAACCAGTCTTATCAATTCGCATGCTTCCTTTATTCAACGCTTCTCTCATATCCGTATGTTCCAATATTTCACTGATCGCCTGTGTACTGGAATCAAAATGAAGGCTATCATCTCTCACCACCCAATATTCATCATCGAGCGATTATGGCAAACTATGCATATCGCCACTACATATGTTCCCTTTCCTTATATATAAAAAAGAATAAATGAAAAAATAGGGAAATACATTGTTTTTCTATCTCAAATAGGATAAACTAATCCTTGCGAAAGGATGATGCACATGACAGAGCCATTATTCCAACTGGTATCTCAATATGAACCCCGCGGAGATCAGCCCAAGGCGATTAAGGAATTGGTAGAGGGCATTCGCGCAGGTAAAAAACAACAGGTATTACTGGGAGCGACCGGTACGGGAAAGACCTTTACCATTTCAAATGTCATTGCCCAAGTCAATAAGCCGACCTTGGTATTCGTCCATAATAAGACTTTGGCAGGACAGCTATACAGTGAGTTTAAGGAGTTTTTTCCATATAACCGGGTGGAATACTTTGTTTCAAATTTTGATTATTATCAGCCGGAGGCTTATATTCCCAGCTCAGATACCTATATCGATAAGAATGCGACGACCAATATGGAATTGGATATGTTGCGGATGGCAGCGGTCAATTCAATTCTTGAAAGAAGAGATACGATCATCATTGCTTCTGTAGCGTGTATTTATGGTGCATCCAATCCGGATCAGTATCGCGATATGTTTTTTTCCCTGCATGTAGGAGACTCTATTGATCGCAAGGAGCTATTGGGAAAACTGGTGGCCCAGCAATATACTCGCAATGATATAGATTTACAGCGGGGGACATTCCGAGTACGAGGGGATGTGATTGAGGTAGGTTTGGGACATACGGATTCCTATATCTTGCGCATTGAGACCTTTGATGATGAGATTGAGCGCATCTGTGAGGTAGATCCGCTGTCCGGAAAAACGCTGAATGCCTATACGGTGTATGTAGTATATCCAGCTAGCGGCTATGCGACGAGTCAGGATATTATCAATCATGCGGCAGATACGATACAAGAAGAATTAGAGGTGCGTTTGGCGGAATTAGAGGCGCAGGGAAAGCTGTTGGAGAAACAGCGTCTGGAGCAGCGCTGTCGTTATGATATGGAAGCATTGCGAGAATTTGGCGTATGCCCGGGCATTGAGAATTATTCCCGCCATATCGATGGGCGAAGAGCGGGGGAGCGTCCGTATACCTTATTTGATTATTTCCCCAAGGATTTTTTATTGGTGGTGGATGAATCTCATGTGTCGCTGCCGCAGGTACGCGGTATGTACAACGGGGATCGTGCCCGCAAGGAGGTATTGGTGGATTATGGCTTCCGCTTACCCAGTGCATTGGATAATCGACCTTTGCGTTTTGAGGAATTTGAAAGCATGATCCATCAAGCGGTGTTTATCTCTGCGACTCCGGGTGATTACGAACTGGATAAGGTCGATGGGAAAGTGGTAGAACAGATCATTCGCCCGACCGGGTTATTGGATCCGGAGGTGGAAGTGAGAGCGACGCAGGGACAGATCGATGATCTTGTGGATGAGATACGCCAGCGCATGGAACGAAATGAGCGGGTGCTGGTAACGACATTAACCGTACGCATGGCAGAGGATCTGACAACCTATTTAAAAGGGATGGATTTTAAGGTCGCATGGCTTCATCATGAGGTCAAAACAATTGAGCGTACCGAGATCATCCGTGATCTGAGAAAAGGAAAATACGATGTGTTGATTGGCATCAATCTGTTAAGGGAGGGGTTGGATCTTCCGGAGGTATCTCTGATCGCCATACTGGATGCGGATAAGGAGGGCTTCTTACGTTCCGAGCGCTCTTTGATCCAGATCATCGGCAGAGCAGCACGCAATGCCCATGGCAAG
Source organism: uncultured Erysipelotrichaceae bacterium (assembly GCA_947575425.1). Classification (GTDB taxonomy): domain Bacteria; phylum Bacillota_I; class Bacilli_A; order Erysipelotrichales; family Erysipelotrichaceae; genus C-19. Next base: position 1,377 of record CANPNQ010000172.1, on the reverse strand, counting down.
GTGATCATGTATGGAGATCACATGACAGAGAGTATGCAAAAGGCTCTGGATGAGACTAATCGAAGAAGAAGCATTCAGATGACATATAATGAAGCACATGGCATTATCCCACAGACGATCATCAAACCGATCCATGAGGTCGTACGCAGTAAGGAAACACAGGAAATGACCGCAAAATATATGAGCAAAAAGGCAAAGATGGGTAAAAAAGATCGGACAAAAATGCTGGAGGGCATCGAAAAAGAGATGCGCGAGGCTGCCAAGGTGCTTGACTTTGAACGTGCCGCAGAGTTGCGTGATATTTTGTTGGAACTGCGTGAGGAAGGCTAGAAGCGTGAGCGCCTCATGTGGTTGCTATAAACCATCAGGAGAAAATGGAAAGGAGGAATATGATGTTGGAATTCAGGTATGATACGCAGCTGTTGATCGAGGGAAAACAGTTGGATGAAAATGCCATTCATGCCTATATCAGCGAGCATTTTAAGGGAGATTGCCTATTGGCAGTGGGAGATGAGGAGCTGATCAAGATTCATTTTCATACCAATGAACCTTGGCGTGTGCTGGAATATTGCGCTTCCTTAGGTGAGATATACGATATCGTTATTGAGGATATGGATCGTCAGGCACGAGGACTGAGAGGATAATCGCTGTGATTCTAGGAAAGCATATGGTAGTACAATGAAAAGAGTAACATTCTGCGGTAAGGAAAGTGATCCTTACCGTTGTTTTTAAATGGAATGCTTACATGTGGAATGCTTACATGCGTGTTTGCGCATAGGCATATCATCAAAGAGATAGAGTGAAGGGAATATAGGAACAAATAGATAAAAAAGAATATAGTTACTATGAAAAAGGTTCATATTTGTGTCAAGCAAAAAGGAACATGGTTAATATTTGTTGACACATAATATTATATGACATATAATATTGCATAGAAAGAAGTGATTGGATGACATTTCAACTGGGTGCTTCCCTGCTGGATGCCTGTGTCCTTGCCATTTTACATCATGGAGATGTATATGGCTATAAGCTGACACAGGAGGTCAAGACCTTGATGCAGGTATCGGAATCCACATTATATCCGGTGCTGCGCAGATTGAAAAACGAGGGATGTCTCAAGACCTATGATGAGGAGCATATGGGAAGATATCGAAGATATTATCGTTTGACGGAAAAAGGCAGAGAGCGTTATTCTTTTTATGTGAAAGAATGGCAGGCGTTTCGATGTCGTATTGATGCTGTATTGATGGAAGGAGAGAATGAGGATGAAGCGTGAGGAATATATCGCTCAGTTGCAAGATCGCCTGCATGATTTGAGCGAGGAGGAAATCACTGAGGCAATCCGTTATTGTGAGGAATACTTCAATGAGGCGGGAA
>CANPNQ010000171.1 GCA_947575425.1 uncultured Erysipelotrichaceae bacterium | reverse complement strand
AATCGAGGTGATCTTATGAAAACAGTCAGCTTTCAGGTAAAGGGCATGATGTGCGCAAACTGTGAAAACAGAGTGAGTAAGGCAATCAGAGAGATGGAAGGCATCGCAAGTGTCAGTGCAAGTGCCAAAAGCGGCTCAGTCATTTGTGAATATGAAGAAGCCAAGACAAGTGGTGATGCCATCAGAGAAACGATTGAAGCTGTCGGCTATGATGTCATCGCCTAAGTATTTGGCATGATTCACTCAGTCCTTGTATCGCCTTGTCCATACAAGGACTTTTTGAATGGATGATAAGCCAATTTTAGGTAAGCAATGCATATTTCGTTGATTGGATTCTATTTTCTTTCATTGGTATAACATATTCTTATCATTTTGAAAAAAAAGAGAAGATTTATGTTTTCAATCATGTAAGAATTCTATATAATATATGGTATAGTAACAAAACGAAGGAACGATCAGAATGAAAACAAAAAAAATCATCCCGGGAATCATTCTTTGCCTGATGATGAATATCCTCACTGTTATCCACGCAGAGGACAATGACTTCTATGTGGAGGAAATCAACAGCGACGGTACGACTCGCGTTATCGATCAGGCGCAGACCTATATCGTGGCAAAGGCAAGCTATGATGCCCATATGGCAAATACGAATAATATCCAAATCCGGCAAGGCGAAACCATTTGGAAAATGAAATACGGCGTCTTGTTATTTCAGACAAGCGATACATGTGATTATAATGTGACGTTTCAAACCGATGCCGGACAGGGATATACCAATGGCTGTTATGGCATTGATGCGGCATATACCGGGTCACAAACCACAGGATATTTGGATTTTTATTTATCCGGTGTCTATGGCAGTACCACAGCGGAGAATGTGGCGATGCTGCCGATTGAAACAGCGGGTAATGTATCGAATTATCGTGTGGAGGAGGGAAAGCTGTATCATCAGATCAAAACCAATATGGAGCATTCTTACTATTCCTCCATCATTTACCTTGGTGATGCCCCCGCATATCTGGAGGATGAGCAAGAATACTACTCCTATGACGGGCATTATTTCTATCCATCAGGCGGTGATTTTTCCGGCTTCCATGAGATGTGTGATGATCTGGCTGAGCGCAGCCACGCGCATGCGATCAATGTGGATGAACCGTTTTATCAATACTACCAGTATTTGAGCCATCGCACTACAACCAATTACAGCGAGGAGGAGCTGCGTCAATATATTCAAGACACGCTGCATATCAAAGGCTCCATGACGACCTATCACAGCATCGGTACCTCCTATCATGGCATATTGACACAGAGCCTGTTCAAAGACAATATCACTCCGTTTTTACAATATCAGGATCAATTCGGTACCAACGCGATGATGATGATGGCGCTGGCAATGAATGAGAGTGCTACCGGAAGAAGCTATCTTGCTTATTCACGAAACAATCTGTTCGGTCATGCGGCTTTTGATTCGGCGGTAGAGGAAAATGCCTCCCGCTATGACAGTGTATCAAAAAGCATATATTCCCACGCCCTCCATTATTTACAAAACGGTTATCTCAATCCAAGCAATCCGACATGGCACGGCGCATATTTTGGCAATAAAGCAAGCGGCATGAATGTTTCCTATGCCTCAGATCCCTATTGGGGAGAAAAGGCAGCCCAATATTATATTCGCATGGATGAAGCATTGGGAGGCAAGGACAAGGACACCTATGTCTTGGCATATCCTGCTCATGATGGAGAGATTATGGTGTATGCTCAGCCGAACAGCGAAAGTGAAGTGTTATACTCTACCGCAAATTTGAATGATTTTGCCTTTGTGGTATTACCTCACGATCTGGATGGCTTTTACATGATCCAAAGTGATCCTGCTCTTCATACAGAAAATTCCTATTCCTTTCGCGATAGCGTCGCTTACGTAAAACAAAGCGATGTGCAACTCATCGGCGCGATGAGCGCAAAGAATGAAATAAAGCGCTATGCGATCACCTTTGATGGCGGAGACGGTATCTTTGAGGATGGATCCGATTCAATCACCCTGATGTGTCGAGAGGGACAGATCCCAAGTATAAGCGCCCCACTGAAAGATGGCTGGCTGTTTGTCGGATGGGATGAAGAATTGAGTGAAGTCAACCAGAATAAGACCTATCATGCGCAATATGCAAAAATTCAAAGCGTCGCATTGACACAGGAACCAAAGTTGGACTATACGGTTGGCGAACAGCTGGATGTGAGCGGCGGTCTTTTGACGATTACCCTAGGGGAAGGCGTTGTCAAAGATATCCCCTTAAACAGTTCCATGGTATATGGTTTTGATCCCGATACCGCAGGCGATCAAAGTATCCACATCAATTATCAGGGTGCTACACTGACTTATTCCATCCATGTCAAGGAAAAGGATGCCACAGTGCAAAGCTCTACGCTGCCGCGAATTCAGGAATTATTGGAAAACAGCTCCATCTTTGATGATCTCAGCGATGAAGCGGAAAATGAGATTCTCTCGATCAAGGAAGCATTGGATAACAGCGGAATCCCTGAATTAAGCAATGATGGCATTCGTCTGTTAGATACCTTCATTCAAAAGGCATACGGTTCTTCCTTACAGATCAAGGTATCCGATGACAGCACCGGTGTCAGCGTTTCCGGTTTAAGTGTCGCCGCTCCATTGAAGGCACCGTCCTTTCTCCCCCAATCTCTTCATTTTTCCTTATCCAAAGGGATTGATAAGGAGCGAGAAACACTGCTTTCTCAAGTGGCAGAGGGGAACGGTTATACCTTGGATTATTGTTTCTCCTTATCCCTTGGCAGTGTGGATGAAGGAGAGCTAAGCAACCGCCTGTTATTGGCATTGCCGAAAAATGAGGATATAGAGGCAAATGCCTATTATATGTTATTGCGCTATGAGGATGGCGAGGTCTATCAGGTGCCGATCTCGCAAAGTGATACGCTGTTAAGCTTCCATACCGATCAGATGGGCGATTATGCGCTTGCTTATCGCTTGAGCAATCAGACATATGGCGGTAATGATATCGTGGAAAATAATTCGGTTGCGACCAATGGTCTCACCTTCCTTGACTTCCTGTTTTGGGCAGGCATTGGCATCCTTGTGATTGCGCTGATCGCGTTTACCTTTGCGATCCGCAAAAAACGCAAAAATAAAAAGGGAGACCAGCCCAAGCAGCCAAAGAGAAAAAAGCAAAAGAAACAAAGAAAACAAGCCCAAAGGGATGAAATGAGAATGCAGGATCCTTATTACCAAAACAATGATCCGTATGCGAATCCCTCCTATCCCAACAATGGCGGATATCCCAATCAGGATCCTTACGCAAATCAAAACTCATATGGAGGGAATGATCCATATGGTTCTTACCCCGATGACTATCAGCGATAAAGAAGGGGGCTTCTCCATCCTTAAAAGGCTATGACTTCGCGGTTATAGCCTTTTTTCAGACGAGATAGCCAAGCACGACTCCTATACAAAGCCACATCACAATGACCGTAATCCAAAGACAGAGTGCTTAGAGCAGGAAATAAGCAAGACAGATGAGGATCGCTCATCCTAAAACAAAGAGAAGTGAAGCAAAATATCATGGCATTGTGGGTACATGTATGGCAAGATAATGGTGCTGAATATGATGGATGAAAGCATGGGATAAGTAGGCGAAAAAGCTGCTGTTACCATTTGTTTTTGAATGAATATTGATTATGCCGATACCTTTCATTATGGTTATCAGGGGAATTTATTTCGTCATTATATTATTTTCTTTACGCGCTTTACTGATCT
>CANPNQ010000170.1 GCA_947575425.1 uncultured Erysipelotrichaceae bacterium | reverse complement strand
ATACTGCCATCCGGCTGTACCTTTACATTTCCCTTTTGTAAGTACACATCATACACATGCAATGCCTTTTTCGGTAATAACGGTATATCCTCTTCTCTGATCTCATCCACGATCAGCTCCGTCTTCGGATCAAAGCTCGTATCTTCTATTCCTTCTACTTTGGCGCTCTTATCATCGGTTTCTATGACTTTCTTGCGCTGGCTTTCCCATTTCTCTTCCGCGTCCTCGATCCATTGCTCATAGTCCTTGCGCTCATCTTCATCCAGCTTATTCTTGACTTCTTCATATTCTTCTTTTACCTGATCGATGATTTCCTTGGATTCATCACTGCCATCGATGTCATCTATGCTTGGTAACGGTACCATTTTGAAATTGAGATGTACCTCATTTCCCGCATTGTCAATCGCTTCGATCTCATAGCTTCCGATATCGTCAATGCGCTCTTCTACATTCTCTTGGATCGTTCCCGCCATCACTCCATCTTTGCTATATTGCGCATACGATAAGCCGCTTCCTTCATCCTTGACTCTCACATAGCGCGGTAAGTAGTAATGCTTATATACACCCTGATCCTTCACTCCGCTGATTACCGGCGCCAAGCGATCGATCATGAGCGCTTCCTCGCTGCTTGCTTCACTGCAGTTGCCTGCTTTGTCACATGCTTTTGCCTTGATTGTGATTTCTATATCATCATAGTATCTCACAACTCCGCTATTGCTTGTTTGATCGCTTGTGCCATTGCTTCCTGTTTCACTGTATTCATAATGATCGATGCCGCTTGTTTGATCACTGCTTGTCATCGTCACTTCTGCCCCTTGCTTCATCCAATTACCAAAGCTCAATGCATTGATGAAGGCTGCGATCCTTGTGTTGTTGATCTCACGCATCGTTACACTTGGTATCGTAGGCGCTGTTTGGTCGATCTTCACCTGATAGGTGATGGCTTTGGCGATCAGTCCCGTTGATGAGTTTTTCAGATAGAAGCTGATTCCATAGTCTCCATCCGTATGGTAGGTCAAAGGCTGACTCTGGAAATTGACTCCATCTGCACTGATTTCATCATAGCCATCCTTACCTGTCGGTGTGATCGTGATATCACTGATATACCAATTGTTCTTTCCCTTTGTGCCATCTACACGATAATATCCGCTGCCATTGTTTGGCAATGCGGAATCATTGATGATCAAGGTTCCTTCCTGATAGATGAATTCATAGTTGGGATTGCTGAAGCCTGTGACTTGGATTCCGTCGGTATATCTTCCCGCACTTTGATTGGTCGGATATTTGCTTGTGATGATCGCTGTGCCTAGATGATCTCCACTCAATGGCTGGGGATGGTAGGTTACTCCATTGTCCTTGAATGCCTCTCCTACCTTCTTTGTGACCGTTTTCGGCGTTACGGTGATCCTACGCTTATTGACTGTGATCACCTTCGTAGCGCTGGAGGGTTGTACACTGGTATCTCCTGCCTTAGTGACTTTTAAGGTAAAGCTTCCAACTCCGCTCACTTGAATAGAGCCATTCTTTAATACTGCGCCTGTACCATTGTCCTGTTCAATCGTCCATGTGACATTACCGCTGCCCTGTCCTCCGCTGTAAGTAGGAGTATACGTATCCCCATACATCATAGATGAGGCACTGCTGATTGTAATGGCAGGGTTTTGCGTCGGCAGCTGAGAGATGGTGATCTGCTTGCTTACCGTTTTTGCGTTATAGTTGGTATTACCCGCTACCGTTGCCTCTAAAGTGAAGGTGCCGCTGGTTAATACTTGGAATTGACTGCCTGAGATCTGCGCTACTGAATTGCCATTTGTGATCGTATAGGTTTCACTTTCCCCACTGTCATTGCCTGATGTCGTGATGGCAATGGTTTGATTGGCAGTGAAAGGATAGTTGGCATTGTTTGTGATCTGGTAGTTATTCTGATCTGCCTTGCCTACGGTAATTTCAATGTCTTTGGTGAAATCCATTTGATTGGCATCTTTTCCCGAAACACTGATACGATAGGTGCCGGCATTTAAGTCATTGTCTTTTACCTTTAAAGCACCGCTTGTATCAATAGAGAATAAAGCATCATCACCGGTATTGCCTAATTGGATAGAGGCGATATAGGAGGTTGTTTCCCCCGCAGGATATTGGAGGGAAATGGTTCCTATATTCCCATTGGCTTTGGTATAGCTGTCTTTGTATACAAGAGTGGAGGAAGCAGGGCTGAATTGCGCTGTAGGAGTGGGTTTATCCACCACTTGAAACTTATAGTCCTGCGTATTGCCATAGGCATCGGTAACAGTCATCGTATAGGTGCCTTCATTCAACGTACCGCCGGTAAAATCACTTGTATTACCTGTAGTATCAGCTACAGTAGCGCTGTAACTGTTCCAGTCCGCTTGATCGCTTGGGACAGTCAAAGAGATTGTATCACTGATCTTGATTGTGTTGGTGGCAGTGCTGGAATAGCCTTGTAACTGCGGTTTTCCCTGATACAAGTCTACGATAAATTCTTCTGTCAGCCCTTGGCTAGTAAAACTATATTTTTGATAGACACGATCACTGCCCACGGAAACGTTGACTTGTTCATTTGTAAAATCAGCACAGTTTTGTTGAGAAGAGTCAAGCGGATCTTGAATGCCGCAAGTCACAGAGTTACCGCTGGGAACCACCGCATTCAAGCGCACATCACCATTGTATTTTTCACCATTGTCATAGGTGGATTGATCTGATACTTTCTGTGCCACAACCTTTAAGGGAATTTCTATAGTTGTAATATTTCCCAACATTGCTATGCGCCCATCTTCCAATAAAGTAACGGGTTGTTGCATTGACTCTTTTATTTTTTTGACTTGATAAGGAGGATCGTTGGGAATACTTCGGGTAAATATATATCTTCCATAGTCCTCTGTGAATGTGCTGTTTCCGTAATTATAGTATGGAACGCCATCAATCAAAAAAGCCGCATATCCGCCATTACCTCTGCCATATATGGAGGCAAAACTATACGGCGTTTTTGTCGTTGTCAATGTCGCAATCTTCACTAAAGAAGAAGCGGGGTCATTCTTCTTTACATATTTTATTGCATAATAACTTGCTTCCGTGCCATCATATACCAACAGATCGACGTAAGGTCTACCAGTATAATATGCACCTGTAGAATCCTGAGTAGAATAGATGCATCCCTTCGCATCAATATCAATCACATTGGTTAAAGCATGGATTTGTACGGGATAATTGAGATCAGTAAAATCCTCATAGCCATTGCTCGCATGCTGCCCCCAAGAATACACAGTCCCTTCCTTTGTCAGCGCATACACGCTGGGACCTTCTCCGGTTATTTTTTTCACATTGCTGATATTTACCTTTGTGAACACGGAGCTGGATGCCTCTGTACTTCCATTTCCTAATTGACCATAACTGTTATCTCCGCTCGCATACACATCACCGTTTGCGCTAACCACATAGTGGTTTCGATAGCCGGCATGAACAGAAACAATATTCGGGATGCCGGGATCTACCACAATGGCATTGCGGGAATATTCGCTCGATACGCTGCCATTACCAAATTGCCCGCAGCTGTTATCCCCCCACACATAGAGTTTTCCATCATCCCTTAATGCGATCCCACTCGGAGTATCGATTGTCAAACCGCCTCCTGAGACTTGTACGACGTGTTCTACCGGTCTGCCGGAGGTATCCAAAACCACACTAGCTAAAAGTTTTTTATCATAAGTAATATTTCGTTTATAAAATAAGCGATGCTCATCACTGATCATATAGACTGAACCCGATTGT
>CANPNQ010000169.1 GCA_947575425.1 uncultured Erysipelotrichaceae bacterium | reverse complement strand
ATCATGCACAGAGGTTCTTTAACCACAGATGTTATCGCTTCATCCAGCTTTTATCATTGGGATCCTGTTTCCATGCGTTTAGTTTTTCCAAATCCGCTGATTCAATCTCATTACGCTCTAAAGCAACGGAGATTAACGTATCATAGTCGGATAAAGTATGAAATTGACAATTCAGATCCGCAAAGGTCTCCTCTGCCTTTGGCAGAAGATAGGTGAAGATCGCCGCAACGCCAAGAATCTGCGCGCCTGCCTCACGCAGCGCATCTACGACTCCGCGCACCGATCCTCCGGTGGAAATCAGATCCTCTACAATTACTACTTTCGCTCCCTTTTCCAGCTTTCCTTCAATTTTATTGCCCTTGCCATGATCCTTATGGGAGGAGCGTACATAACCCATGGGCAAGCCCATTTTCTCCGCACACATCGCAGCCCATGGAATACCCGCGGTTGCGGTTCCCATCAATACCTGTACATCCGGATATTCCTTCTGAATTAACTCTATAAATGCATTAACCACCGTACTGCGATGCGTGGGAAAGGACAGCGCCAAACGATTATCACAATAGATGGGACTCTTTATGCCACTGGCCCAAGTATAAGGATCATTGGGGCGCAGAGATACTGCCTTCATTTCTAACAAATTACTTGCGATTGCCTTTTTTGTATTCATCTTATTTACCCTCCATAATAGTTTCAATGAAGCGATACGTGGCAACACTGTCTGCCGCCTTGGTGATCGAACGTCCGACCACGATATAATCACAGCCCTGTTCATAGGCATATTCCGGTGTCGCAACACGTTTTTGATCATCCTTGGAATCAGTTGCCAATCGAATGCCCGGAGTCACGGTCAAAAACGCATTTCCGCATACCTCATGGATCGCTTTTGCCTCATGAACCGAGCATACAACACCATCTAAACCGCTCTCCTTTGCCAGTTTTGCATACTGAATGACACAGTCTTGTACGCTGCCGGGAATTCCCAGGTCCTCATTCATCGCTTCCTGTGAGGTTGAAGTCAGCTGGGTAACTGCGATACACAAAGGGCGCTTTCCATTGATCGCTCCTTCTTCCAAGCCTTCAATCGCCGCCTTCATCATCGCACTGCCTCCTGCGGCATGCAAGTTCACGACATCCACATCCAGCTTCGCCAAGTTTTTCATCGCCTGTTTCACCGTATTGGGAATATCATGAAGTTTCAAATCGAGGAATATATGATGTCCCATCGCCTTGATCTCACGAACGATCTCAAAACCGAAGGAATACGTCAATTCCATCCCGATCTTCACATAAATTGGCTCTTTAAACTTTAACAAAAATTCATACACATCCTTGCGCGTGGAGAAATCCAGCGCTACCATTGTCTTACTCATACTCTTAAGCTCCTTCCAACGGCATCCTTGACGGAGGGCAAGCCGTATTTTTTCAGCACCTCCGCTAATTCGTCAATGATCCTGATACAACAATACGGATCGACAAAGTTATACATACCCACCTCTACCGCACTGGCTCCGGCATACAGGTATTCCAATACATCCTCCCCACTTGTGATACCGCCCACACCGATGATCGGAATCGATACCTTTTGAGCGCACTGATAGACCATGCGTAAGCCCACCGGTTTGATCGCAGGACCACTGAGTCCCCCGGTGATATTGGCAAGAATCGGCTTCCCGCTTTTCAAATCCAAGCGCATCCCCATAAGCGTATTGATCATCACCAAGCCATCCGCTCCCCCCTCCTCTACCGCCTGTGCGATCGCAACGATATCGGTCACATTGGGTGACAGCTTGACCCACACCGGTTTTTTGGCAACCGCCTTACACATCTTCGTCACCTTCGCCGCCAATTCCGGCTGTGTGCCAAGTCCGATCCCACCATGCTTGACATTGGGACAACTGATGTTCAACTCGAATGCCTTGACTACCTCCTGATCATTCAGCTTTTGAATGACCTCGACATAATCTTCCTCACTGGCTCCTGCGACATTGGCGATAATTTCGGTATCAAATTGCGCCAGCCATGGCAACTGTGTTTCTATGATCTGATCCACACCGGGATTCTGGAGTCCGATCGCGTTGAGCATTCCGCTTTCACATTCTGCCACTCTGGGGACCTCATTGCCAAAGCGCGACTTTGGAGTGGCACTTTTGATCGCTATCCCACCCAAGCGACTCAGATCATACAACTGCGCAAATTCTCTGCCAAAGCCAAAACACCCGCTAGCCGGTATGATCGGATTTTTTAGATGCAAACCGGGTAAGTCCATATGCAAATCCACACTTATCTCACTCATACAAGCACCACCTTTCCGATTGCAAAGACCGGTCCTTCCTTACAGATGCGATGATACATATCCGCTTCCCTTGCATCCTTGGCGATGCATGCCATACATGCCCCCATCCCACATGCCATACGCGCCTCCAAGGAGAAATATCCTTTTGTGTAGCGTTGCTCCAGCGCCTTGAGCATCGGCAACGGACCGCAAGCGCAGATAAATGAGGTCTTAATCCCCTCTTGGTCAATCGCATCCAGCACCGTTCCCTGATGAGCATAAGAACCATCCATCGTTGCCACATATACCTCACAGCCCAAATCGCGAAATTCCTGTTCGTAAAAGATCGATGGCTCATCATGAAAACCAAGGACCACATCCACATGAGCGCCGCAACGAAGATAGCGCTTGGCAAGCTCATACAGCGGCGGTACACCGGCGCCTCCTCCGATAAGCAGCACCTCTTGTTCCCTTTCTTCGATCACATAACCATTTCCCAGCGGTCCAAATACATCAATGCACTCCCCAGCATACATTCTGCTTAACAGGGCAGTTCCTTTTCCGACCACCTTATAAATAATCGTAAAGCTGTCCTTGTCAATCGAACAGATGCTGATGGGGCGCCGCAGCATCACATTTGCTATCGCCAAATTGACGAATTGACCCGGATTCATATCGGCGCTTTGAGTGGTTGTAATCACCATGCGATAGGTATCTTTGGCAATGCATTCCTGACGTAGAATCGTCCCTTTTTCTGTTTTCATATGTGTCCTCCTTTCCTTATATATTTCTTGATAGCGTTTTTTTCTTCATGATCCTGAGGAAAAGTGTTGATTTTCCTATATTTGTTTTGATCATATGATTGTCGATACTCATAAGAATTCGCATCATTTGCTCGATTTGATATTTGATACGATCCGCTGCTCTACATCAATCCTCTAATTCATTCATAGACACAGCCGAGAAGCTTAAGGATTCTGCCACTCGCAGCATCGCTTTCGCAGTATCTAATGAAGTAAAACAGGAAATATTGTTTTCAGCAGCGGTTCTTCGGATTAAGAAACCATCCTTGGAGACACTGCTTGTCTGCGACATCGTATTGATGACCAAAGAAACTCTGCCCATACGAATCAGATTCAATACATTGATCTGCGGATCTTCCCCGATCTTGATCGCATCGTGAACATCAATACCGTGTTCGCGCAAATATTGTGCGGTACCGCTGGTCGCATAAATACCATAACCGATCGCATAGAAGCGCTTCGCTATATTGAGTGCTTCCTCTTTGTCCTGATCGGCGATTGTCATTAGAACATTGCCGCGATCCGGTACCTTTACACCACTGGCAATCAAAGCCTTATACAAGGCCTTTTCCAAGGTGACATCCCCGCCCAACGCCTCTCCGGTAGATTTCATTTCCGGTCCCAGTGTCGTATCCACACTGCGCAGTTTTGCGAAGGAGAACACCGGTGCTTTGACAAAGGTGCGCTCGCTTTCCTTGGCAATGCCTTCCACATAACCCTGCTGGCTTAAGCGCTCACCCA
>CANPNQ010000168.1 GCA_947575425.1 uncultured Erysipelotrichaceae bacterium | reverse complement strand
CAAAAAAATATCATTGTTCTGCAATATCACAGAGGAATGTGTGATTGAAAATCAAGATCTTCCTTCGCTGTATGAGGTAGTACCCATGCTGGAGAAGCAAGGTTTGGCACGTATTGTTTGTGATAAATTGAAACTTTCTTATAAAGAAGTGGATCACAGGGAATGGGATAGCATGCTGGAGCGCATCCATGCATGTAAAGAAGATGTTAAGATCGCTTTGATTGGAAAATACGTACAACTGCATGATGCATATTTATCAGTAGTGGAAGCACTACATCATGGTGGCTTTGAAAATGGGTGTAGGGTTCATATCAAATGGGTAGACAGTGAAAAGCTGGAGCAAAGCGACTCCGATGCGATATTGAAAGATGTTGATGGTATCTTGATTCCTGGGGGCTTTGGTGATCGCGGAATAGAAGGGAAGATCATCGCAGCGAAATATGCAAGAGAGCATAAAATTCCGTTTTTGGGGATCTGCTTGGGCATGCAAATCGCAAGCATTGAATTCGCTCGTCATATTCTCGGATATAAGGATGCAAATTCCCGTGAGTTTCAGCCAAATAGCCAGCATATGATTATCGATTTTATGAGTGATCAAAACGATGCAATTCGTAAAGGCGGAACCATGCGCTTGGGCGCTTATCCATGTCATATCAAGGAAAACAGCCGGATGATGGAAGCCTATGGCAAGCAGAATATCAATGAACGACATCGCCATCGCTATGAATTTAACAATGCCTATCGCAAAGAGTTTATCGCTCATGGCATGGATATTGTAGGCACCTCCATGGATAATTCTCTTGTCGAAGCGCTAGAAATCCATGACCATCCTTTTTATATCGGTGTGCAGTTTCATCCTGAATTTCAAAGTCGTCCTAATCGTGCCCATCCCTTATTTGCGGCTTTTGTGGCAGCTGCCCGTTGCCATAAGCAATAAAAATCGTTATAATAATACATGTTTTTCAATAGGAAGAAAAAAACTTCTTCACCAGCAAAGAAAAGGGATGAAACAATGATAAGCAAGCATGAAAAGACGGAAGATATGCAACATGATGAGTTGCATGAGGAATGCGGCGTCTTTGGCGTATATGGCGTAGAAGATGCAGCGTCCTTGACCTATTATGGATTACATGCGCTCCAGCATCGCGGTCAGGAAGGCTGCGGCATTGCGGCAATGGATCAGGGAAGTATTGATACCTACAAGGGAAAAGGGTTGGTCAGTGAGGTGTTTCACGATGCCCAAATCGCAAAGTTAAAGGGGGATATTGCGATCGGTCATGTACGCTATTCTACCGCAGGCGGCAATGAAATTGAAAACGTTCAGCCGCTATTTGCGAATCTCAATCATCATAAATTTGCGGTGGTTCATAACGGGCAGATTGTCAATGCCAAAGAGCTGCGCATTCAATTGGAAAAGAAAGGGAGTATCTTTCAGGGAAGCAGCGATTCTGAAATTATATTACATTTGATTCAGCGTGCCAAGGGTGATTTTTTGACAAGAATCAAACAGGCTTTTGCGCAGTTAGAGGGAGCCTATGCGTGCCTGATCTTATGTGAGGATGGGATTTTTGCGATTCGTGATCATAACGGTTTGCGTCCCTTATCCTATGCGAAGCTTCAGGAGGGATATATCATCAGTTCGGAAAGCTGTGCTTTTGATGTATTGAGCGGAGAGGATGCATGCGATGTATTACCGGGAGAAATCGTCTGGTTTCATTTGGATGGAATCAGGAAGGATCGCTATTGCGAGGCTCATTCTTCGCATATGTGTGCCATGGAATACATTTATTTTGCCCGTCCAGACAGTGTGATTGACGGAATCAATGTCCATGAGGCAAGAGTTGCGACCGGCATGTGTATGGCAAGAAAGGATCGGGAAAGCGGTTTAAAGGCTGACATTGTCATCGGTGTACCGGATTCCTCAACCTCGGCAGCGATTGGTTATGCCAAGGAAAGCGGCATACCCTTTGAAATGGGATTGATTAAAAATCGTTATGTCGGAAGAACGTTCATTCAGCCGACCCAGCGCCAGCGAGAACGTGGCGTTCGCATGAAATTGTCTGCCATTGAAACGATCGTATCGGGAAAACGCATTGTCATGATTGATGATTCGATTGTTCGCGGTACGACATCACGACGGATTGTTCAATTATTAAAAGAGGCAGGCGCAAGGGAAGTGCATGTGCGCATCGCATCACCTGCAATTACCCATCCATGTTTTTATGGCGTAGATACTTCCAGTTTTGAAGAACTTATCTCCGCCCGATTAAACAGTGAGGAATTATGCAGGTTTCTTAAGGCGGATTCCCTTCAGTTTATGGAGATTGAGGATTTGATTGCTTCCTATCACAGTGATGCATTGTGCGTCGCCTGCTTTAACGGACAATATGCGACTAGCCTATTTTCCTATGGGGATATCATCCGCACATATCGCTTCAAACAAAAGAAGGATTCATCAAAATAAAAGGGTTCTTACAGCCCTTATGAGGGATCATTGTATTTATCTATTACCTCGATTGGTTGTAAGCGCAAATGCAGGAAGCGGAACATCACGTGCATCCATTTTATTGGATTATGATGATCTCAGTGCTTTCAAAATAAAACGAATTGATTTTTAACCTCAGAATTGGCATGCTGAGGTTTTTTAATCATCGAAAACCCGCAGAAAAATAAAAGCGAAACCTGCTTTCAACAGATTTCGCTGCGATGGCGAAGAACCGCTTATCATTTATAATCCCATTTGTGAAAACCTAAGTGAATATTACACTTTAATATCCGCATGGATTCCTAATAGTTCATTTTCCTTTTCCAGCATTGGCAAAATCGTATCGTGATTGTATTCCTCTACCTGCTGGACGCTGCGTCCGATAAACTTGGCGGGATCCATCAAAGCCTTGAGTTGTGCTTCATCCATAGGGAATAGGGGATCATTGGCGATGCGTATAAGCAGATCATTTTCTTTGCCTTCCTCTTTTACCAACTTGGCCGCTGCCATACTGTGGATACGGATGGCTTCGTGAAGCTCCTGACGATCTCCTCCCATACTGACGCAATCCATCAAGATCGTTTCGGTTGCCATGAAGGGAAGCTCTTTTTCCAAATGAGCTTTGATCGCATTGGGGTAAACAACCAGATTTTCACTGATATTCAAATACAGATCCAAAATGCCATCGATAGCCAAAAAGGCCTCTGGTATCGCAATACGCTTGTTTGCGGAATCATCCAAGGTACGCTCAAACCACTGAGTAGCAGCGGTAATTGCCGGATTTAACGTATCGCTAATCACATAATTTGCCAAAGAGGCGATGCGCTCACTGCGCATTGGATTGCGTTTATATGCCATGGCACTAGAGCCGATCTGATTTTTTTCAAATGGTTCCTCTACCTCCTTGAGATGCTGTAAGAGGCGGATATCATTAGAAAATTTATGCGCACTTTGCGCAATTGCGGAAAGCGCGTTTAATATGCGACTGTCCACCTTGCGCGAATACGTCTGACCGCTTACCTCATAACAGGCATCATAGCCCATCTTCTGTGCAATCATCAAATCCAACTGCTTGACCTTATCGCTGTCCTGATGAAACAGCTCCATAAAACTCGCCTGCGTTCCGGTCGTCCCTTTACAGCCAAGCAGCTTTTTATGTTCCAACAAGAAGTCCAGTTCTTCCAGATCCAGCATGAGATCCTGCATCCACAATGTGGCACGTTTTCCCAAGGTAGTTGGCTGAGCAGGCTGGAAATGAGTGAATGCCAGCATAGGAAGATCCTTATAGGTGAGGGAAAAAGCAGATAAGCGGGCTATCACATTGATCAGTTTTTTGCGCACGAAACCAAGTGCTT
>CANPNQ010000167.1 GCA_947575425.1 uncultured Erysipelotrichaceae bacterium | reverse complement strand
ACAGCTCTGTGAAGGTCTTTGCCTGTATCAATTGATCCAAGTTCAGCTTTGTATAGTGCTTTAGATTCATAGGAACATCGCCCAATGCATAGGTGAAATCCCGTGAAAGAATGATACGGATTCTGGTAAGCAGCTGTTCCAGTTCTATTTCCTTGAGAGCAGCCAAAAAGTATGCTCTCTGTTTCCCATCCACATAGCGTACCAACTTATCCAAACGCCGATACATATCCTGACGCAACAGGTGTTCCAGCTGTCCGCGATGAATGCTCGCTTCATGAATATCCTTTAAGGCATTCGCAAAGCCGGTATCGTTTTTCAGCACCTGTGCAATCTCACTGACACTTTTTTTGCGGATCAATTCTTCGTATTGGGTATTCCTGATGCGCTTTCCGTACATCGCCTTGGCCTTTGCCCCGATAGCTCCCGATTGGGAAAGCATAGCGGTTCGCCTCCTTTCAATATAATATAGGAAAAACGCTATCCGTGAATACAGCGCTCATACAGCTCATTGAGCCATGCCTCTTTGTGTTCCTGAAACTGTGAGCGCAACTTAGATACTGCTTTCTCATATTCCGATAACGTCTTTTCTTTGGCGGCGTCAGCCTCTGCCTCATAGCGTCGGCGAACTTCTCTCAGGCGCTTCTCTGCCTCCTGTTTGGCC
The DNA here is from genome assembly GCA_947575425.1 of uncultured Erysipelotrichaceae bacterium. GTDB lineage: Bacteria > Bacillota_I > Bacilli_A > Erysipelotrichales > Erysipelotrichaceae > C-19. Next base: position 3,196 of record CANPNQ010000167.1, on the reverse strand, counting down.
GCTTCTTCCATGGATGCCTTTTTCGCTTCTGCTTGTTTTTTGATATCGGCACGCTTCTCGCTCCATTTGGCAACCTCTTTTTGGGCATTGAGATCCATTGCGATAATTTCCTTAATCAATGGCTCCATTTTTCTCACCATTCCTTCTTATTTGCCTGTATGTTTTGTTTTTCTTTCGGAAACCTAAGTAAGTATAAACCTTTTCCCTTTCATTTTCAACGTAAAATTTATATCTTGTACAACTTTTTTTATCCGCTTCTTTGCGCGTGCTTTTAGGATGGAAAAGCGAGGAAATTTGCTTTGTGTAAATATCCTCCATAATTAGCAAAAGGTAAGCGCTGACAATATGAAATGCGTTTGTGTTACGCAATAGATAAAAAAAGTCTCTTCTGTTATCATGATGGATTCCCTTTCCGCTTGGAAAGGCGCGCATGAATACGCAGAAGCAATGCAAGAAGTTTAATTTCACTGTCTTTTTCCATATAAAAAAATCAGAAAAGGGAGGCTAAGAAGAGCCATCCTTCTCTCACTTCGCTTACATCTGTCAGGACTTTTTAATTTTTTTTGTGTATGTTTCACAATTCGACAAATTCTGCGTTTTGCGTCCATTATACTATAAGCAGGCAAGAGATCATAGAGCTTGCCGATACGTAAATGAATCCCCTATAACTATCCCTAATTTACGTATATCATTCTATCCCCTATAATATGGTAAAGGGCGCATGATTTCCCCTAGTCGTGCGTCTTTTACTATGTTGGAAGTGTGTCAAAGGATTTGTTATGCAAAAGGACGAGTTAACCCAAAAGATTAGATATACAAAAAGCAGCAACTTCCATTCGGATCTGCAAATGGAAGTTATTTTCTTATACCGGGGTCAATTCCTCCAATAGTTCTATTTGCTTTATGAGTGTTTCCAGCATCTTTTGATAAGGCAAGAATTGGATTGTGCCATTTTCCTCATATGCGGCATAATAGCGATCAGAGATATCATAAACGATCTCATAACGATCCTTTTTTAACAGGATACAGGGCATCGCAATCTTATAGCGAGTCGGATTGCCATTGACAAGGCGATCCTCATAAGCATATTCGGTGCTGATATAGAACTCATGGTCGAGCCAGTCAGCGCGATATCTGCCTGCCTGTTTTCCTTTCAGAAACACATCGGATTCCTGTATATCTATCTCATAATCAGGAAATTGCGCCTGTGCCGCCGTTTTCAACTGCTGTGGATCAAATGCCTTGATTTGCATAGAGATTCTCCTTTCTATTTGTACGTAAAACGATAGGTTGTCATTTGATGAAAGGGATGCTTTGGATCAAAGAAACAGGGATCACTGTCTGCCATTACATTGACTGCATTGGGAAAGCTTTGAAGCTCTAAGGCCAGAAAGGAATAGGGATATCCTTTCCTCCCTTGATTCAAGCATAGTCCTTCATCAAAACCGTTCGCACTGTACATGACAATGCTGGAGGCATCGGAGGTAATATCCATGCTTCTGCCGCTTTGCGCATGATAAAGGCTCACACCACCCTCATGAAGCAGGAAGGGTGTATCATAGCCATTGGTAATGGAAAGCTCCTCATTGTCTTTTTCATAGCGATCCGCTATCTTGATCTGCGTATGAAAATCATAGGCATCACCGGCTGGGATGTCGATGATCTCACAGGGATGTCCATCCCCATGGATGCGTCCTCTTTTTGTGCTATCCAAGCGTAGTTCATGGGAACAGATGCTTTCCCTGCCTTCTCCCGCTAAATTGAAATACAGATGATTTGTCATTGACAGCAAGGAGCGCTTTGGTGGTATCGCATGCAAGACGATAATGAGCTTGTCATGATCCAGACGGTATGTGATATCATATACGTAAGTGCCTCGTGGATAACCATCCTGCGCATGCTCGCTTTCCAAATGAAATAGCAGCGTATCCTTTTCTTGACGCACGTGGAAATATTGCATCGAAATGCCGCTGTTTCCTCCATGAAGATGGTGCTTCCCATTGTTGATGGAAAGCTGATGCTTCCCATCCTTATCCTGATAAGCACCATACGCGATCCTACCCGCATACGGTCCTACTGCCGCATTCAGATAGGGACCCCCTTGATTCACAAAATCCTTTATATCCGCAAAGCACGCAACGACATTCTCTCGCTTCCCTTTGCGATCTGCCACATAGATCCCCGTTATACAAGCACCGTAATTCAGTGCTGTCAGGCGAATGATCCCATTATCGATCTCATATTCCTTTCGTTTTTCCATGGTACTTCCCTCCTTTGTTTATTGATATAAATGTATCTTTCTATTATGGCTGGCAATTTCGCTGACGCTTTGATAGTGAAAAAGGAAACAATCGATTTGATGGAGCGATTTCACTCACAACAGGCAACGCTTCTCTTGACATGATTCGCTTGAGTCACTGTTAGAAAGAATGGATTACCACTTCTCATGAATATCCCTTGATCCTATTCCATCGTTTGAAGAAACCGCACAAACCCAGCCTGCCCCGCTTCCTCCTGCTTGAACACACCGGCATCCTCCAGCACATGGGAAAAGATCATTCCCACCTCATGATGAATGATGGCATCCCATGCCTGATCCGCTTCATCTCCATAACGCTGCTTTAATTCCTCGACCCAAGGCTTATGAATCTGTAAGTGATCTTTCAGCATTTCAGAATGCTGTAATGCATTCGCAATCTCATCCAGCTCCTGCTTCAGCCGGGAAGGCAGTACCGCCAATCCCATCACCTCAATCAAACCGATGTTTTCCTTTTTGATGTGATGCCACTTGGGTGCGGGATGAAAGATACCAAAGGGTCGCTCCTCACTCGTGCGGTTGTTTCGCAGCACCAAATCCAGTTCGTAAACCCCATCGCGCATGCGGGCAATCGGCGTGATCGTGTTATGGGGAATTTTTCCTGTATGAGAAGACAGCTGTAACGATGGATCCTCATAGTTTTTCCATAGTTGAAGCACCTTTGCCGCAAAGTGAGCCATCACCACCCGGTTGACTCCTTTGATGCGAATGACAGACAAGGGCCAATATAAACGACTGTAAGTGATTCCCTTATATGCTTGGGAATGATATTCATCCATGCATATGGCATCCTCCATCGCAAAGCGGTAACACCCGCCCTGAAAATGATCATGAGCCAAAATGCTTCCGCCCACGATCGGCAAATCGGCATTACTGCCG
>CANPNQ010000166.1 GCA_947575425.1 uncultured Erysipelotrichaceae bacterium | reverse complement strand
ATCGTCATTGAGGAATGCATGAGCATACAGGAGTATCACGAGCAGGGGGCGCAAGGGGAGTTGGTGATCACCAATCTGGAGGGAGAAGAATTTAAGGATCAAGAGAATGTGATCTGGATTCATACATTTTTGCGAGATGAGGATCGCATGTCGATCAGTAATAAAGTAAGCAAAATTCTGTTTCAAAAATCCGCAGATGTTCTTGATGAGGATGGGATGAACCATCTGATTACGGAATATGAAGCGACCAATCATGATTATATGGATAAAATGGATCACTCTGCTTTTATCAATCACAGTGATGTCTTTAAACCGGAATTTGTGCGGATGCAAAAGACACAGGATATGAGCTGGCAAGAATTGATCCGCTATGCCGCAGAACCGCTGATCGTGCAAGGATATATCGGTGAAGCTTATTATAAGCAGATTATTGAGAATATTGAAAAATACGGGAGTTATATGGTATTTCGCAACGGTTGCTTATTGGGTCATGCGTCTATGGAACTGTCACAAAAGCTCGGGCTCTCCTTTTTGAAGCTGCATCAGGAGATGGATGTCAAGGGCGCTCAGGTATCTAAAATATTCATTTTTACACCGATTAATAAAAAGGATCACATTCCGATCTTAACGAGTCTGACAACGTTACTGGAAAGCAATGAGATCGATCAAATGCTTGTCGATGCGCAAAATGAAATGGAGCTTTACAATATCATCATGTCTGTAATCAGCGCTTGTTAAGCCTTCCATACAGGCGTGAATAATAGGAAAAATCAGGGAGGAAGCGCTTTTGCAAAATCATTTCTTCTTTGTGCAAAAGTCCAACTTCCATTCTTTTGGGAAAAGAAATATACTGAATATGTAAGAAAATAGAGAGGGGCATTATAAGGAGGTAAAACAGATCGATATGTTACGAAAAGAATTGATTGTCATAGATGTTGAGGGCAGCAGCGATGAAGAAGTTTTGCGCAGTCTTGGTGCGAGATTCGTAGTGGCAGGAGTTGCCAAGGAATCCTTTCCCGATGCACTGGTAGAACGGGAGCGAAGATATCCGACCGCTTTGCCGGCAACTGCTTTTGCCATCGCGGTGCCGCATACCTTTAAGGAACACATCAAAGAACCGGCAATGGGGGTGGGAATCCTAGCGCATCCCGTTGCGTTTCATCAGATGGGATCCCCGGAGATCACCTTGCAGGTAGAACTGCTGTTTATGCTGGCTGTGAAGGATCCGGCAGAGCAGATCGCTACATTGAAACAGATCATGAAGCTCATTCAAAATGAGGAAATGCTCAAAGCGATCAAGCATGCCGCATCCGTCGATGAGGTATATGAAATGGTTTCTTCCGTATTGAATTAGATCAAAGTCTATACGCAGTGATGCACCACTGTGACCAATTGATCTATCTCAATAAATCGGTATATCTCTTTCCATAAAGGAAGGAAAAAATGGGATAGGAAAAGCGGATATGCCAATGCATCAAAGAAATGCAAATGCCAAGAAAGGAGAGATAATATGGCAAAGAATGTGAAACTGCTGACGGTATGCGGATCGGGAATCGTCACTTCCTCAATGATCGCAAATGTCATCACGGAAATGCTGGAGGAAGAGGGGTATGAGGTAGAAGCCATGGAGGCAAATCCCAGTGAAATGGGTAACTATTTGGCACGCTCTCATTATGACTTTGTCGCTTATGCAAGTCCGATTGATGAGGATGATTTGAATGGCGTTCCAGCGGTACCAGCCATCGGTCTGATTACCGGCAGAGGTGTGGAAGAATTCAAAGAGAGCGTACTCGAAATATTGAAAAACGCGGGAAAATAGAAAAGGATTGTGAAAGGAGAACATTATGGATGCATTTTTTAGTTTCTTAAAAACGTTCTTTGAAACATTCCCGGCTGCGGTATTCGTACCGGTGATTATGTTTATCATTAACCTTGCATTCAGGGTTAAACCAAAAAAGGCGTTTATTTCTGCATTATCTGCAGGTATTGGATTGGAGGGCTTCTCCTTAGTGATCGGTTCCTATGGCGGAGTGATCAACCCCGTTATCGATCGCATGATCACAACGACTGGGGTCAACCTTCCTGTATATGATCTTGGATGGCCGAACACTTCTGTTGTGGCATATTCGACTGAGGCAGGTATGATTTTTATCGCCATCTGTATTTTGCTTCAGGTAGTATTGTTCATGACGCATTTCACCAATATTTTCCAAGCAGGCGATCTGTGGAACAATTACTCTTATATGTGCTGGGGTTCCATGGTCTATGTATTGACTGGAAGCATGACATTAGCCATCGCCCTGATGGTGATCCAGCAGGTTTATACGCTGTTGATTACCGAAGTGATTGCGAAGCGATGGTCCACCTATTACGGTTATCCGGGCTGTACGATCGCATCGCTTCATACAGCGACGGTCGCAGTGCTGGCAATTCCGTTAAACTGGATGATGAACAAGCTGGGGCTGTATAAGGTTCAGGCAGATCCAGTGGCACTGAAGAAAAGACTGGGGGCAATCGGTGAACCGATGACATTAGGTCTGATTCTCGGTTTGATCATCGGTGTGATCGGAAATGTCAGCCGAATCGGTGAATTGGCCGCATGGGGTGAGATTTTGACCTGTGGGATTGCGACTTCTGCGGTAATGTCTGTATTCCCGAAGATCTCCTCGATTTTCTCCGGAGCTTTTACCGCAATGACGGAAGCTTCCAAAAAATCGACCAAAGGCTATCAGGGGGAGTGGTATTTGGCAGTCAATGATGCGACCGGATATGGTGAAACCGCTACCTTGATTTCCGGTTTGCTGGTTATGCCATTCTGTCTGTTTTTGTCCTTTATCCTGCCGGGCAACCAATGCTTGCCGGTAGTAGACCTTGTCGCTCTGCCATACTGCATTCAGCCGATGGTAGCGATGGCAAACGGCAATGTTTTGAAATCTGTTATCGGCGGTATCATCATTTCCGTATGCTTCCTATATGTATGTACCCTTTGCGGAGAAACCTTCCATGAGGTGGTTGTTTCCTCAGGTGGTGAAACCTATGGAACAATGATGGTGACTTCCTTGATTATCATTGGACAGCCGGTAGGCTATATCCTGTTTGAAATTGTTCATCGCTTGGAATGGATCGGTGTGGCGTTAGAGGCTGTTACATTCCTTGTTCTCTACGTTGTATTGAAGAAGAATATGACAAAGATTCATGAGGTACTAGAAAATCAGGCATTGAATCCCAGTGGCTTAGTCGCTGCGGAAGCATAATTGAGGATATCAGCACGCACTGAAGATGGACCTTGATCGACAGTGCGTGCTTTTATGAAAGAAAACAGGAGATGATATTATGGTTTCAGAAAGCACCATTATAAGAAATAAAAGCGGACTTCATGCCCGTCCGGCATCGGATTTTGTCCAAGCCGCAAATAAATTCACCTCTTCCATCAAGGTACAGCGGGAAGAAAAAAAGGAAGATTGCGCCAATGCCAAAAGCATTTTGGAGATACTGATGCTGGGGCTGTTTCAAGGAGAAAAGATTGTGATCAGTGCCGAGGGCAACGATGAGAAGGCAGCGGTCTCTGCCTTGATCGCATTGGTGGATTCGGGCTTTGGTGAATAATGGGAGAAACGTATGATACAAAAAATGGTGTTCAATTTCAAAATTGAACAATCGGATTATCAGAAATCATTGATTTGCTTAACCTTTGGTATTCAGAAGTGGAAACGCTGGACGATATTGATCGTATGGATCTTTGCGGCAATGTTATTGTTGCTGAATGTCTTGGGCATGGTGCATTTATCTAATGTTATGTACACCTGCATTCTGCTTGTGCTGGTCATTGTCGGTTCCGCCTTCATTACCACCTGTATCAACATCTATAAATACAAGCGGAGATAC
>CANPNQ010000165.1 GCA_947575425.1 uncultured Erysipelotrichaceae bacterium | reverse complement strand
CATCGTGAAGATCTTCTCGGGCCAGTGCGAAATCGATCTGTGCTTGTAAAAGCCGACCTTATCGCCCACATCATAGCGAACACCTTCAAAATCGCAAGCATATACGCTTTGATCCTGCGCCAAACGGGCGATCGCATCTGTCAGCTGAATTTCTCCTCCCGCACCGGGTTTTTGATCTTTTAAATAAGCAAAAATCTGCGGCTCCAATACATAGCGTCCCAGCACAGCCAAATTGCTTGGCGCATCTTCCGGTTTCGGTTTTTCTACCATGGTGGCTAATTTCACAATACGTTCACTGAGCGTTTCCTTAGGCGCGACGATTCCATATTTATGCACTACTGCATCCCTGACATGCTGTACTCCGACAACACTTCCCTCATATACATATGCCGCATCCATCAGCTGCGCAATAGCACCTTTTCCTTGATGGACGACGACATCATCCCCCAATAATACCGCAAACGGTTCATTTTGCACAAACGCTTCAGCACATAGGATCGCATGACCTAAGCCCCTTGGATTTTTTTGTCTGACAGAAAAAATGTTTGCCATATTGCCAATGCGCTCCACTAGCCGCAGCCGTTCTTGATCGTCGCTTTCCCGCAGCTTGTATTCCAACTCAAAACTATGATCAAAATGATTTTCAATACAGGACTTGTAGGAATTGGTAATGATCAGGATTTCCTCAATACCGCTGCTTACCGCTTCCTCTACGATATACTGAATAGTAGGAATGTCTACAATTGGCAACATTTCCTTTGGTACTGCTTTCGTTGCCGGTAAAAATCGTGTCCCAAAGCCCGCTGCCGGAATGACAGCCTTTCTGATTTTTTTCATACGCACCTCACCGTTATTATGTTACCCATATTGTAACACAAAATGCGCGAAGGAAATACCCTGATTTTACTATGTCATGAAAAGAAAGAAGCAGGATCAAGGAAAATCATTGTTGCATCATGGGAAAATTAAAACATTCCTGTGTTCATTGTTCATGACAGTTATCCCAAGGCTGAGATTGACTTGTTAAAACAGAGATCGGAATAAATTGTCATCTCGTAAATATAAAATAAGATTATGGGTTGACATTTTATAATCTTGTCGCTAAAATGTAAAAAAGAGAGAATAAAAGGCGGTGTGCATATGAACGAGAAAAGCTATGATGAAGATGCGAAACTGATATTTGCCATTCAAAGTGATGTTCAGGATGAGGCCGCCTTTGAAGCATTGTATCAGAAATATTACAAACTGGTCCTGTTTATCGCAAATCGCGAGTGTGCCAATGAAAGTGATGCACAGGATATATTACAGGAGACGTTTATTGAAATCAGAAAAAGTATTTTGAAGCTAAAAAATCCTCGCTATTTTCGCTTATGGCTGTATCGTGTGGTAAATTCCAAATGCAAAGATCTATTTCGCTCCCGTAAGTTTTCTTTTGTGGACAGTGATAATGAATATATACAAGACAATATCAGAGAGGAACGCAGAGAAGCGCTTCCCGATACTCATATGAAGTTTACCTCTGATCAGAATGTGATGATGGCATTGATCAATGAATTGCCGCAGCGACAACGCATTGTTTTGATGATGTATTATTTGGAGCAATGCTCCATTAAGGAAATAGCGCAAATACTGAATATACCGGAGGGGACAGTGAAAAGCCGAATGTCGAATGCCAAAGCTGTGTTAAAAGGGAAAATTGAACTATATGAGAAGCGGGAACAGACCAAGCTATCCTTTTACAGCTTGGATGCGATGTTAGCACAGGCACTGTTTGCGGGAGCGAAACACACAGGCGCTTTCCGATTGCCGATTAGAAGAAAATTCCCATGGAATCTGAAATCCAATCCACATGTGACGCAAGCAGTAATCGCCATATCCTGTGCAATGGTGGTAGGCATAGTGGGCATGGGAAATGTACGCTTCAATGAGGATGCTCCAAAGGAGAATCCATTCCATGCGGTGAATCACGAAGGAAAGATGTTATCAACCTCCACAGAGGCGTATTTCTATCTATTGGGGCGAGCGTGCTGCGCCGAGGAGATTGGACGAATGAATGCAGAGGAGCTGAAACAGCTTGAGGGGATATATCAATCGTTGAAGGAGGAGGACGGATATCATTATCTATTATTGAATCAGATGGGCTGGGTGAGTGCATATGAGGCGCGCGTCAAGGAGCCATGATAAGTGAAAGAGTCAGTTTGAAGATAGGTAAAAATTGAATTAAATAAATAAAAAACCACATATTGTTGTGGTTTTTTATTTATTTAATTGCTTATTTATGTATAATTATTATATATATGTTATTAAAATTAAATATATTGAAATAAATTGAAAGGATGTGAGAAAGGCGATGCTGGGAAAACAATTTTGATAAAATATAAATTTTATTGAACTTTTTATTGATTGATATCGCCATACTGTTACTGGCCGAAGTGCATATCACGGAGAATGAGCAAACTACAGTATTTTCTTTGAGGCGATGTGGAAAGGGAGGATTGTTATGTGGAAAAGGCTTAGTATAGGGCTTCTATTGGTTGGAATGGCTGCATTTGGCTTTGCTTTGGAGAAGCATGCCAACAATACAGTAGATGCGGCCTTGCTTCCAAGTTATTATAGTGTGGGGACAAGTTTTCGAATGGGAGGATATACATGGAACATTATCAAAGATAATGGAGATGGCACCGGTTTTATTCAAACCGGGAAAGAGATTGCTTCCTCATGTGAGCACAAATCATTTGTTGTAAGTGATACTACAGGAGCCTATGATCGCTGCTTAACAACAATAAACGCTTCCTATTCCACGGGGACAAATGATCGCTTGGGAGAAATTACAAAGGCTTCCAATGCATCCGCACTGGCTTCGATACGTGGGATCAGCGTCAATGATTATGTTTTGTTGACCGATAACGGTACAAATTTTTCTTATTTGCCGGATTATACATGGGTACATGAAGCGAAGGGAACCAATAAATATGTTTTTTATCATTCGAGTAGGATAAGCGCTGGCTGGCTGCCTTTGAATACCACCCCCGGCTTGTGGTATGATCCATCTCGTGGCGCCGGTAATTATATTGTACCTACTTTTCTGATTCAATTACCGCAATCCAATATTCTGGATGTGAGTGTGAGCGGATTGAACCATACTATGCCATATTCAGATTCAGATAATCATACCGGCTTCCAAGTGTTCTCGCTCACGATTCGTGATGGAGAAGGACCGTTTCGCATAGAGCTGTATGATACGAATGCGAGCGGGACTGGCACGAGCTCCATCCCTTCTACAGATTTTGATTATGTTTATAATGCCAGCACGCAAATGATTGATATTCGTCTCCTGAATCAACTGCCTGCTGGAGAATATTATTTTAAAGTCAAAATAGTGGATGAAAGTACCAATAGCCAATTATATTTAGATCCTACGAATTTCACAACGGATAGTAAGCGAACAAAGGAAAGCGACGTATTTCATGTTTCGATCACAAAGGTACCTCTGACAATTTCCTTTAACGATCCAAACACGACAAAAAAATCTATAGCGGCTGCGGGCACTCCTTGGTCGGAGATTGCGACCGCCTCTTTGGTGAATCCGGATGTGAAAGTCAAATATACGATTACCGGCGGCGATGTGGGCTTAATTCAATTAGATCCTGACACTGGGGCAATTACGTATAATGGAGGAAATGCCTTCGGTAAAGTGAAGATACGTGCAACGGTGGATGAAATAAATCCGACTGCGAATAATTATATCAGCGCCTATGTGGAAAAAGAGATTGTGATCTATCGAGAAGTAGATGGTGTAGTCACTCCCGATCCGGCATCCAGTGATATGACTATTCCAACTTTCTCTGCCAGTGATACCAATATTAAAACGGGTGGAACCATTGGTA
>CANPNQ010000164.1 GCA_947575425.1 uncultured Erysipelotrichaceae bacterium | reverse complement strand
CCGCAAAACTTTCGGGAACCTATCAAAGTGCGATGCTTGCCGCAAGTGAGGTTAAGAATATTTATGTGGTGGATAGTGCCAATGTTTGTATTGGGCAGCGACTCTTGGTTGAGCGAGCAGCTGCTCTGCGGCAGGAGGGCTTTTCGGCAGAGCGCATCGCGAAAGCTTTGGACGAGGAGAAAGGGCATATTGTGGTACTTGCTTTATTAGATACGCTGCTTTATTTGAAAAAGGGCGGACGTATTTCCTCTGCGACTGCGTTTGCGGGCGAGCTGCTTTCAATTAAGCCATTGGTAGCGGTTATCGATGGTGAGGTCAAATTGATCGGTAAGGCAAGAGGCGTAAAAAAAGGCAATCGTTTATTGCGTGAGCGTATGGAAGAAAGCGGCGGAATTCGATTTGAAATGCCGTTTTCCTTGGCATACAGCGGATTAAGCCGGAAGCGTTTGGATGCATATATAGAGGAAAGTCAAGACATATGGCAGGAATGGGAGGGGGAAGATTTGCCGATTACTACGGTCGGCTGTGTGATTGGAACGCATGTCGGTCCCAATGGCATCGCTGTTGCCTTCTTTCAAAAGGGTGCTTCTAAGCAATAGACCATATAAAAACGATACGGATGAGACCTCCATTACTTGAAGATCCATCGGTATCGTTTTATTTTATGGTGAAGACAAGCGTTTTTTTGATCTTGCGCTCAGCGGCGCTTGTTTTTCTTTTTCTTTCTGTTATTTCGCTCTACCTTGATCGCATCGTGTGCCTTGATATAAGCTTGCGGATCTTTTTGGTATTCCCAGTACAGATAAGCTCCACCGCCGATGATCAGCAACAGGGAAGCAAGGATTCCTGTGGTAAAGCGTAGCTGGAACAGATCACTCAGATTAAACAGAAACAGAATCACTCCTCCGGCAAATAAGCCAGCAGCAAAGGAACGAATGCGCTTTTTGTCGATCATAGTGCTTCCTCGCTGAGAAAGTGCCTGACTTCCTCTGCCATTTGCTTGCTTTGGCTCCAATGCAGGTAATGGGAGCCTTCCAGTACAAGAAGCCGCGCCTGAGGATGATCCTCCAGCTGTTCTTCATGAAGTGATTTCCACCATTTCACCATCTTACAATTACGCGATGACAGCAGCATCAATATCGGCAGATGCTTTGGATAGGATAACTCACGACATGCCATAAAGTTTTCATTGATTCGTTTTCCTTCTTCCTTGAAAGATGGATTGGTACGCTGGGAGAATGCCATGCCTTTGATCGTCGCAATGCTTTGTGCATCATAGTCTGCACTGTGGGGAATAAAACTACCCGGCTTTACCGCATTGATAAAGCGCATCAGACCGCTTTTTTTCAAAGGGGCTGTGATCCATTGTTCCTTGGAGGAATCCACGTAATCAATCTGTTTCGGTACGCTGGGATCAATACCGATGATGCCGCACACCTCAGTTTCGTACATGTGCTGGTAATAGAGGGCATATACACCGGAGATGGAATGCGCCATCAGATAATAACGATCATATTGCATCGTATGCAAGAGGGAATGAAGCTCCTCACAAATATGCTCTACGCTTCGTGTTCGCTCGCTCCTATCACTACATCCATATCCTAGATATTCTACAGTGACAACGCGGGCATAAGCAGACATGCGTTTTGCCAAAGGCTGAAAGTCAAGGATCGGAGCAGCTGTACCATATCCGCTTAACAATACAATGACCGGACCTTGATTCCCATCTATGGAGACATTCATCTTTCCATATGGAGTTTCTATTCTTGTTCCATAGGGGATGCATTTGCTTTCATCTTTTTTGACAGTATGTGTTCCGCAATGCCCGCACTCAACAGCGCACCACTCCCGATAAGCAGTGTCTTTATTAATTTATTCATAGGTTCATCTTCTTTCTGTGACATATTATAAAGGTTTCAAAGGGAAATGACAATAGCATTTATGCGTTGATCGGATGCCAAGGGTTGGATATAAAATGTTCCTGCATCTTAGGGGCAAATTGGAATGAATAAGGTGAGGGGAGAAATAACCTTATTGCTTATTTTGGTGGAAGCAGAGGAAATGCTCGCTTATCATGAAGCGAGCGTTTCCTTATATAAGTTTAAATACATAATTTTAGCTGTATGCTTTTGCGTTTGTACAGTGATGTTTCGTAGCTGATGTGATCAAACCATAGATTTAAGCATGGAAATAATACGGTTTTCGATAAGAAAGCGCAAGGTAGCGTATTCAAAATTCATGGTTTTGTGATATAATTTCTTACAGAAATGGAAAGGCGGTCATCCTATGAAAACATTGGATCGTTTGGGAAAAATAAAGAAGGCAATCGGAGGATTGATTGCGATCATATTGTTATTGGGTGGGGTATTCTTAGCCGGTGTGTTTTATGCGGGAAAATCCTCTGAGCCGCGTATTACTTCCACCACGGTCTTTCATCAATTACAGGAGGTCAATGAACTGACAACTTTGGAATACCATTATACGAAAGTCGGAAAGTTTGAAAATTCGCTGACCTTAAATGGATGGGAAATTCCTTTGACAAAGAAAAGTTTTCTTTTGACTTATCAGGGAGTGATGAAATTCGGAGTGGATATGTCAGAGGCCGAGGTGAATGTGAAAAACAGCACGATTACTGTAATATTGCCGGAAATCGAGGTATTGAGCAATGTGATTGATGAAAGCAGTATTGAGGTATATGATGAAAGCCGCAATCTGTTCAATCCCATTCAGATTGAAGATTATGCGGAATTTGCGACGCAGCAAAAGGAAATCGTTGCCGAGGAAGCATTAGAAAACGGTCTGCATTCCCAAGCTGCCACAAAGGCACAGGATGTGATCGTGAAATTATTACAGATGGTCCCGGAGGTTGAGGAGAACTATACGATCAAGGTCGTATTTGCGGAAAGTGAGACAAAGCCGCGGAAGGGCAGTGAATCAAAGGATTTAGACGATAAGGAAGAACAAGATGACGATAATCAAGCGGATCGCGATAGGAACGATGCGAAGGATGACGAGGGACAATAGAGGATATTGCTTATGATGCGTAAAGATATGTTTGCTCTACCAAATCTTCTTTGTTATCTGCGCTTTGTGCTGGCAGGTGTGTTTTTGTACTTGTATATGCAGGAAGCATACGGGTATAGTGCTTTGGTGATTGCGCTGGGCGGCATCACTGATTTTCTGGATGGACAAATTGCCAGAAGATATCATATGATTACCGAATGGGGAAAGATTATTGATCCTTTGGCAGATAAGGTAATGCAGCTGGCGATTGCAATCGCGCTTACTTCACGCTATTCGTTGATGTTTGTCTTGTTGGGACTGTTTGTGATGAAGGAAGCATTTCAGGGAGTATGCTGTCTGATATCCTTGAAAAAAGGAAGAAAATTGGATGGCGCCCTTTGGTTTGGCAAGGTTTCCACCGCTCTGTTTTATGTCGTGATGGTTCTGTTGATCGCAATTGCGGATCTGCCGCTGTGGCTGGCGAATGGATGTATTTGGATCAGTATGCTTATGCTTGCCTATGCCTTTCTCATGTATGCAATTACCTTTTATCGCATGCTTTCCAAGTAAACATGGAAATGTCTGATTCAAGAATAGGAAAACGGAGTTGTCGATGCGATCTGTGATTAATTTCATATCACAAGGCAGATGCTTTAGCAGAGTGGATTTGCATATCGCAGTGAGAAACAGAGTTTCAACGCTCGTTATATAAGTAGCATGGATTCTGCATAAAGGATGGTTTCATCAGATACAGTGATTTTATAAAGTATGAAAAATCCGCTCTGTGCGGTTTTTTTTCTTGCGCATTTAGATCAGGACAAAGATTGGCGCATAGGTATTTGTGCTAGACATTTCTCTTTGCTAAACATAACGTATAGCAAGGAGGAATGACTATGACTTTGGAAGAT
>CANPNQ010000163.1 GCA_947575425.1 uncultured Erysipelotrichaceae bacterium | reverse complement strand
ATACATTCGTATCATTGCCGCGAGCATTTTGAATATACGAATAGGCATGTTTCCCCAGTAATGTCATAATCTTGCTTTCATTTTCCGGATCAGCAAGATCACCAATCGTAGTGATCCCGTTTTCGATTAACAGCGGCTGGCTTTTCTTTCCAATCCCCCACATCTCACTGATGGGCAATGGCCACAGCTTTCGGGCAATCTCCTGCTTGCGCAGCACTGTGATTCCCATCGGCTTGCGCATATCACTTGCCATTTTAGCCAAAAACTTATTGGGTCCTACACCGATGCTGCAAGGTAATCCCAGCTCATCATGAAGGCGCTGTTGGATCGTCCATGCCATATCCAAGGGACGTTTATACTGCTTGATCTGCTCAGTCACATCCGCATAGCACTCATCAATGCTTGCCGGCTCCACAAAGGGTGTGAATTGACGAACAAAGCGCATAAAGCGCTCACTGAGTTCCTCATACCAGCTGTAATCCCCTTGTACGACCACTAGATTGGGACATTTTTCCTGTGCCATTAACAGCGGCATCGCGCTGTGGACTCCATATTTTCTCGCCTCATAGCTGGCGGTGGAAATCACACTGCGCCGATGTAATCCTGCCACAACCACAGGCAGCCCTTCCAATGCGCTATTTTTTAAAATCTCTGCACTGGCATAAAAGGAATTCAAATCAATATGAAAGATAACGCGTCCTGCCATAAAAAAACTCCTATCCTAACATAAATAATTATAAAGGATATAGAGTCTTGTTTCCAGTCATACGATATGATTTCATCAAAAAAATATGTTGCTTATCTAAAATTTCATTCATAGCGATGGTTTAACGATATGCCAAGCTCATCGTTTTGTTTTTTAATCTATGCTCCAAGCGTAGTTTATCGGAGATCATCGCAATAAATTCCGAATTGGTCGGCTTTGCCTTTGCAGCGGATATCGTATAACCAAAAATATCATCAATGGCATCAATGTTTCCACGATTCCATGCGACCTCAATCGCATGACGAATGGCTCTTTCCACTCGCGATGATGTTGTGGAATATTTACGAGCAATTTCCGGATAAAGTACCTTTGTGATCTGTCCTAAAAAATCAATATTGAGATAGGTCTCCAGAATAGCGGTTCGCAAATACATATATCCCTTAATATGTGCAGGAATCCCAATCTCATGTAATAAGGAAGTAATCTCGCTTTCCAGCTCCAGCTTGAGCAGACGTTCCCTTTCATCATCGCTCTGAGATACATTCCATTCTACGGTGGAAATACTTCCTGCCTCCCGTAAACCGGTAACGATGTTCATCTTTTCAATGAGCTCTGATAATGCAAATGGCTTAACCATCAAATAATCTGCATGGAAATGCTGGACCTGTGTTAAGATCGTCTCACTGATAAATGGTGTTGTGCATATGATATGGGCAACACTGATTTGATTTTGTTTTAACTCACGTAATACGCTGACTCCGTCCTTTTTTGACATAATCATATCCAGTACAAGAATATCAATTTGCTTTCCATGCAATTCGCGCAATACCTGCTCGCCATTGCTTGCGCTTCCGATCACTTGATATACACTATGTTT
This sequence comes from uncultured Erysipelotrichaceae bacterium, assembly GCA_947575425.1. Lineage (GTDB taxonomy): Bacteria > Bacillota_I > Bacilli_A > Erysipelotrichales > Erysipelotrichaceae > C-19. The sequence goes on along the minus strand of CANPNQ010000163.1, from coordinate 2,378 downwards.
TCGCAGTTCTTCTTTCATCGCATGGATCATATCCAGACTGTCATCTGTTATGTACACTTTAAGATTCTCTTTCATTTCTAGCTCTCCTCCTTCGCTTTTAATTATAGTGGTTTTCTTGATATATCTTGTCGCTTCATGTCAACAATTTAGAAAATCTTGTAAATTTTTGGGGTAATTAAAAGGAAAACGACTTTTTTATTTTTCTTTCTCTTACAAAGCATAAGCGAAAGTCGAAAAAAGTCGCTTCCTGAATTTAACTGTTTTTATTTGCTTCTTCTAACATCCATTCAATGTAGACGCCATATCCTTGGATGGGATCAGAGGTTACCACATGTGTGATTGCGCCAATGATATGATCATCCTGAACGATTGGTGAGCCGCTCATTCCTTGAATGATCCCGTTGGTTTGGCTAAGCAATGCCGGATCGGTGACGATGAATTCAATGCCCTTGACATTCGGACTGCTTTGCTTATGCAGCTTGGTGATTTCGATCTCATAGGCTTGGATGGCTTCCCCATCCAATACCGTATAAATAGAAGCTTTACCTGTATGCATTTCTGCTTGTGTGGCCCAAGGCAGTTTACGCGGATCATTTTGATTGATCTTGGAATAGGTGCCATAAATGCCGATGATCGTATTGGATCGGATCTTGGCGATCTCCTCTTCATATTGGATGGTGGCATGCTTTTCCCCTGCCACATGTTCCTGTGCGCGGGTGATCGATGTGACCTGTGCCGGATAGATGCTACCCTGATGGATATCAGCGATCTTTTTCAAATCACTGTCCATGATCTCATGCCCCAATGCGCCAAAGGTTTGATGGGCTGGATCATAAAAGGTCATTGTACCGACACCGCTAATCTTATCCTTTATATACAAACCACTTTGGAAGGTTTTTTCTTCGGTATTGTATATTGTATACAGCGGCACTTCGATGTTCTGACCCTCGCGCTGTATTCCCAAGGTGATCTCATTACGCTCATTTTGATAATTGGAAAGCTGGGTGTAGAGATCTTCCATTGCGTGTATAGGCACATTGTTTACGGAAGTGATGATATCACCGATCTTGATCCCATGATCCTTGGGATCATAAAGTGATCCATCCATTTGGAATGCGTATGTCCCACTGATCATGACTCCGTCATACTGTGCTTCAATCCCGATACTGTCCCCACCCAAATATAATTCATCCTGTGCATAGACGCCCAGCGGTAACAGAAGCGCTATGGTAAAGCAGATGGCTGTAAGCTTACGAAGCATATATTCACCTCCTGAAGGTTAGTATGCCCGTATTGTATGCAAATACTTTCGGAAAATGTTACCTGTGGAGATAAGAAAACAATAAAAAAACGACATGGATTCATGTCGTATGCATTTGGAGCTGGATTCTATGCGTTGTATTCTATTAAAATGGACTATGGTTGTGCCTTTTGATACAGTTCCTTTGCCGCTGACAAAGCGGATTTGGATGTGGAATCGGTGGCGATCATTGCCAATTCACGCAACCGCGCTTCCTCATTTAATTCTTGGATTTGTGTGGTTGTCGAAGCTTCATCCTGATGCTTTTCCACCAAATAATGATGATTGGCACAGGCAGCAACCTGAGATAGATGCGTAACACAAAAGACCTGTGTCGTTTTTCCCAGCTGCTGCATCTTCTTGCCGATCGCAAAGGCCACACTGCCGCTGACTCCCGTATCGATCTCATCAAAGATCACCGTTTCAATTCCCTGCAGAGAAGTGAATATCGTCTTTAATCCCAACATCAAACGGGACAATTCTCCACCGGATGCGCTCGTCTGTAATGGCTTTAGTGCTTCTCCCTTGTTCATGGAGATAAGAAATTCCACCGTATCAATCCCATGAATATTTCCGTGAATTTCTTGAAACGCCACATGAAATCTGGCGTTTTCCAGTTGAAGATCCCGTAATTGGGTGATAATTGCATCCTCCAGCACCTCTGCCTTTTTCATACGCAGATCGCGCAATTCCTTTGCCTTTGTATAAAACGCATCATAAGCTTCCTTTTGTTTTGCTTCCTGCTTTTTTAAGAAATCACTGCGATGTAAAATCAGATCAATTTTATGCTCTATTTCCTCATGCTTGTGCATGACACTTTCCACATTGCCACCGTATTTGCGTAGGATCTTGCGGATGTGGAAAATGCGTTCGTTGATCTCATTGACTCTTTGTTCATCGTATTCCATTTGATCCGCATAATCAAAGAGTGTTTGATACTGTTCATCCAAGGAATAATAGAGCTCCAGCAGCTTATCATGACTTTGAATCAGAGCACCATCTTCATTCAAACTTTCCAATAAGCGACAAGCTTCATAAATCGCCGGATTAGCCCCTTGATCCCCGTTTAAAAGCTGTA
>CANPNQ010000162.1 GCA_947575425.1 uncultured Erysipelotrichaceae bacterium | reverse complement strand
ACGAATTGATATTTTCCTTGTTAATGTTATTTATACATGGTGCTAGCACCATGTATAAATATGTTGTCTAAGGAAAAATTATTTTGGTGCCAAAACGGTGCCAAGAAATCATGCAAATAAAAATACGCCACACAAAAACAACGATTTTACGCTGTTTTCCGCAATAAAAAGCATAGAAAATACTATAAAAAACGCTATTCAAATACCGTGAGGAAAAGCGAATGTTCGAAAGTAGATCTGTCATAAAAGGAGTGCTCGGATGAGACATTGTTATATGGAATTCACACTTAACTCCATCGCCTCCTCCTCCGAGGGCTTTGCCTGTTTTTTTGAGCGGCTTGGAAGGGGAATACTGATGCCGATTAACGCTAAAATGATCAGGCAGGATGCAAGCAGCTTGGCTATAGTAAAGGACTCTTCCAAAAACAGCACACCGATGATGAGCGAGGTGATCGGTTCAAATAGGCAAAATAGAGAGGCAGTGGTACTGCCGAGATAGTGGATGCCCTTTTGAAGCCATACGACCGCTAACAAGGAACCACACAAGGATAATAGGATAGAGTAGAGATAAGCCTTTGGGGTTAGTATAAATGTGATCTGCGCTATGGTACCATGACAAAGCAATGTTTCAAAGACAAGAAATAAATTGAGATAAAGAGATAATAGGAAAGAGGGAATCTTTGTCAATCCGCGCTTATCCAAATATACCATATAGAAAGCATAGGTGATAGAGGAGGCGATGGCGGTAATATATCCGAGCATGCCTCCTTGTTTCGCATCGGATAGGAAGAACAGCATAGAGACAAAGGCCAAGAGTAAAGAGAGACATTTTTGCATACCGAGATGTTCATGAAAAAACATGCGGCACATCAATGCCACAAAAATGGGATAAAGAAAGTGCAGGCTGGTGGCAGTGCCGGTATCGATATATTCATAAGACATAAATAACAGGATCGTTGTGAGACCGCTTCCCAAAAGGGCCGCAATGGCAATATCCAAAAGCTGCCGCTTGGAAAGCGCAAAGGAAATGTGTTTGTACTTGCAAAGCACTGCCAACATAATCACCGCAAATAATGCACGATAGAACACGGTGGTCATGGAACTGACATCTTCCCGGTAAACGATAACCGTCAATAAAGGGGCGATGCCAAATAATATCGCAGAGGCGCTGGTATACAGAATTCCTTTTTGTTTCATGGGTACCTTCCTTCTTTTGTTTTTCCATTCGTAATCAACCTAATGTGATACCAATCGTTTCCTAAGCGATTCCTATCACACTTCAAAAGATAAAATTATAATGAAAAACAGAAGAAAAGCAACCACTTTTTGATGCGATTTTTGCTTTATTTTTATTCGTATCAATGCATTGAAATGATCAATAAACAAGACTGCGGATCTTGTTCAGATAGTTGGTTTTCCATGATGATCTGTACGTAAAAAGAGGGTGTTTTGTGTAGGATGAATGGAATAGCGTATTGTTTTCATGATTTTTGTTCACGCGGGTGAATCATGCAATATCAACGCTAGTTTTCATTTACTTATTCAGATGAGATCTCATAAAAAAGACGATGCTTCAAAGCATCGTCGTGATCATTTGGCATTTGTTTCCATGGATGTTTTCTTTCATGGATTTTGTTTCGCTTTTATATATCTTCTTCTACTATATGGAATTGCAGAAACAGCATATAGGCAACCTCATATACCCATAAGAAGATGATGAAATAAACCGTCGAGAAGTAACAGACTGCACTGATCAGCGCAAACATGAGAATATCACCATAGGTATGAACGATATTGAGTTTTAATTTACGGGCAAACAAAATCTTGGTAAGCAATAAACCTAAGGTCACAAGCGCAGGAAGTGCGACCCACAGCCTATTCGTCAATGCGCCTTTTGTATAGGCGGTAATGGCGATCAGCGTGATAGAATATGCGACCATCGCAAAGAATCCCGCATAGGTGATACGATCGCATTCCTTCATCTTTTCACAGTATCGCTCATGCCATTTCTTATAGTTTTTGTTTTCTGCGATTGCCCATTTCTTTTTGTTTTTACGGGTATAGGTATCAATGGGGGTTTGTGCTTCCTGTGCCGCAAGCATCGCTTTGATCGATTTGCGCAAGAAGTAATTGACCTCATGCTTGGTATAGCTGTCATCGATGACATTTTCCAGCAGCTGCTGGTACGCTTCTTTGTATGAAGCATCTAATTGATTGGCTAGCTTTGCTGTAGAAGAATATATGTTATGTTTCATATTATCGCCTCATTATCTATATTTTATCATAGAAGCGAAGAAAAGGGAAAGGAAAAGATATGTGGTTTTTTATTCTGATGCAAGTGCAGGCTGGATGATCAGCTTCATTTATTTGATTTTGTTTGGTTTGCTGGTTTTGCGCTTTTTATTTATGATACAATAAGGGAGGCAGTGATACAGATTCAAGGAGTGATGTTATGATTTCAAGGCTGGTAGAATTGATACGGGAAAGCGAATCAATCGTGTTTTTCGGTGGAGCAGGTGTAAGTACGGAATCCGGTATTCCCGATTTTCGCTCATCTGCGGGCATTTACAGTAAAAAGACATATCCGTTTCCGGCAGAGTATATGATCTCATCCGATTTCTTTTATGCGAATCCTACGATGTTTTATGATTTTTATTTTCATGAGATGATTTATCCTGATGCATTGGCGAACAAGGCGCATCTTGCGTTGGCAAAGTTAGAGGAAATGGGGAAGCTGAAAGCGGTGATTACGCAAAATATTGATGGTCTGCATCAGAAAGCCGGCAGTAAAAAGGTGCTGGAACTACATGGCAGTGTTCATCGCAATCGCTGTACGCATTGTCATGCATTTTATGATTTGTCTGCGATGTGTGCCATGCAGGAGGGGGTTCCGCAATGTATCAAGTGTGGACATACGATCAAGCCAGAGGTCGTATTATATGGAGAGGCGCTTGATATGTCTGTGGTAAATGAAGCGATTTCCTATTTGAAAGCGGCGGATCTGGTGATTGTGGGAGGTACTTCTTTGGTGGTATATCCGGCGGCCGGCTTACTTCAGTATGCTCAAGGCTCTCATCTTGTGCTGATCAATCAATCAAGCACCGGAATAGAGGATCAGGCAGAGCTGGTCATTCATGCGCCCATTGCACAGGTGATGGAAACGATGATGAAACAGCTCTCTGTCGATATCTAGGAGAAAAAGCGATGAAGCAGGAATTTTTAGATCGCATGAAGGAATTATTACAGGAGGAATATCCGCAGTTTGAACGTTCCTTACAGGAGGAGTTGTGTCGGGGGGTGCGAATCAATCCTTTAAAGATCAGGGAAGAGGATTTTTTATCCTTGTTTCCTTATGAGGTAAAGCATACGTCTTTTTGTCGGGAAGGCTTCTATCTTTCCCAAACGGCAGCTCAGGTGGGAAATCATCCCTTGCATTTGGCAGGAGCGATCTACTTACAGGAGCCAAGCGCCTCTGCGCCGGTAGAGGTGCTGGGGGTAGAACAAGGGGATTTTGTATTGGATCTGTGTGCGGCACCGGGCGGAAAAAGCACGCAGTTGGCCGCAAAACTAGCCAACAGCGGAACATTGATCGCCAACGAATATGATCCCAAACGGGCAAGGATTTTGTTATCGAACATGGAGCGAATGGGCTTTGGCGAGGTAATCATTACCAATGCACATCCCAGCCAGTTGGAAAAGCAATGGGAAGGCTGGTTTGATAAGATCTTGGTTGATGCGCCTTGCAGCGGCGAGGGAATGATGAAAAAGCACGATGCGGCAGCGGAGGAATGGAGTCAGGCACATGTTTGCGCATGCGGGGATCGTCAGGTTCAGATTTTGCATAGTGCGTTTGCGATGTTAAAGGAAAGCGGTATACTTGTTTATTCCACCTGTACCTATGCGAAAGAGGAAAATGAGATGGTCGTCTCTCGCATCCTAAAGGAGCGGGATGATATTGAAC
>CANPNQ010000161.1 GCA_947575425.1 uncultured Erysipelotrichaceae bacterium | reverse complement strand
CTTCCAATACGCGCCGTTGTCTTTGTTTGGCATAGGTCAAGCCATCACTTAACTGATAGAGGGCAGGGGCTTGCGGGAGTCCCGCCAAAATAGTTGCCTGTGCTATGGTGATGGACTTGGGGTCGCTATGGAAATATCCGGCACATGCCTCTTTGATTCCATAGTAGCCATCCCCAAAGTAAATGATGTTGATATACAGCTCCAGTATTTCATCTTTGGTGTAATTGGTTTCCAGATCATGCACGAAAAACAATTCGGTGATTTTGAGCTGAAAGGTTTTCTTTTGATCAATATAAATGTTTTTACTGAGCTGTTGGGTGATGGTGCTTCCGCCCATGACAAGTCCATGCGCCTTTACATTGGTGGAGATTGCTTCCAGGATATTCGCAAGGACAATTCCATGATGTTCATAGAAGGTCGGATCCTCTATCGCAAGCAAGGCTTGAATAAATTCATCATTGACCTCATCCAGTGTTACATAATTGGGTGAGGACTGTATTTCTGCGATCGCGTCATTTAGGGGCTTTTTATTGATGAGTAACTGATAGCGTGTAAAGCCGATGCTGATGAGTGCCGCAAGAGAGGCAAGGGAAAACGAGAAAAGAATGAGTATGCCCTTGACCAGTTGTTTCCTCATATGCAAACCTCCTTGTTGTTATTATATCAGGATTACCATCCAATAAACAAAATTTCTAAAAAAGCAAAGTCAAATGTTTTCCAGCGGAATGCAGAAACAGGCAAAAGGAAGGGAGAGGGGATCTGTTTTGCGGGATAACGATATCATGGATTTATCCATCACTCTTGTTCTTCTCTATATACTATATAGGAAAGCGGATATAAAAATGAATGGGGTCATGGTATGGATCATAACGGTTGAGCAGAGGGGATCGGAAGATTCTTGTAATAACCTAAAGGTCTATGGCAGAGGGATATGTAGGAACTATCCTATAGTAAAATATCGGATATTCATCAAGATTGGCATACTGTTTTGATAGATGGGGTCTGTTTAGGCGATGAAAAAAGAAAGCAAGACCCGATGACCTATATGCTAGACATATATTATATAGGAAAGAGAAATAACTACATAACCTTGATTTTTTATGTTCTTCCTTTCTTATACAAGGCGATAAGGAGGTAGGAAGATGGGCTAATAAAATTAAGGGGCGCAGATATGATAGGCTGATGAGGCGCGAAATGCGAAGCATGGATATAGGCGATACAGAATATATTATATATAGGAAAGAGAAAGGAAAGAGAGGGACGAATAGAATGGATAAGCTATGGCTGTTAAATGAGCATTTGAATGAGATTGTATGGGGAAAGTGGATGATCTTATTTTTGTTGGGGACGGGTGGATGGTTGATGGTACGATGTCGCTTTTTACCCTTTAGTCACGCCGGACTCATCTTCCGCAAAACTATCGGATCCTTAATGGGAAGGAAGGAAAAGGCATCCGGTATCACTTCATTTCAGGCAGTATCTACTGCACTTGCTGGTACCCTTGGCGTCGGGAGTGTCATTGGTGTTGCGACAGCGCTGGCGATTGGAGGTCCCGGAGCATTGGTATGGATGTGGATCAGTGCATGCTTTGGTATGATGACAAAATATGCAGAGGTTGTATTGGCAATCTATTTTCGCGAACGCCAAAATGATGGCAGCTATTTGGGTGGACCAATGGTCACCTTGGAATATGGCTGCCATATGCGAATATTGGGTGTTGTGTTTGCGCTGTTCTGTCTGATCGCATCCTTTGGGATTGGCAATATCACGCCGGTCAATACAATCACGATGAGCTTGCGCAGTTATATTGATTTGCCCCCCTTCATCATCGGAGGGATCATCGCAGTGTTGATAGGCTTCGTTATGCTGGGAAGCGCCAAGCGGATCATGAAATTCAATGAAATTGCTGTGCCTCTGATTTCCTTCGTTTATGTAATAGCCTGTGTATATTTGATCCTCCTCCATGTGGATCGACTCTTACCGGCATTACAGGAGGTATTTCGGGATGCATTTACCTTTGCAAGTGCAGGGGGAGGAATCGGCGGATTTATGATTACGAAGGCGATTCATTATGGAATCTCTCGTGGTGTCTTTTCCAATGAAGCAGGTATGGGAAGCTCACCGATCTCACATGCCGCAGTGAAACAGGTTGATCCTGTGGAACAGGGCTTTTGGGGAATCTTTGAAGTGTTTTTTGATACCATTGTCGTATGTACCTTAACAGCGCTTGTACTTTTGACAAGCAATCTAATGGGGGAAGGAATGAACGGAATTGCACTGACAGTTGCCTGCTTTGAACAAGGATTCGGCAAGATTGGCGGAATCCTGTTTGCTTTTTCGATTATCGCCTTTGCGATCCCATCTATTTTGGGATGGTATTATTATGCGCAGGAATGCATCCGCTATTTATTTCATTCCTCATGGGTACTGGTGCTATATCAGTGCTTATTTTTGGGTCTATTGGTAATCGGTGCTGCCATGGATTTGCATTATGTCTGGGAAATTGCCGATACGCTCAATGGACTAATGAGCATTCCTAATTTGATTTCGCTGGTAATTTTACAGGGGATTGTGGTAAAATGTACAAAGGAATATATTCATAAGCATAGGGAGTGATGAAATGAAGATAGTCGTTGCCTGCGATTCTTTTAAGGGGTGCATGAAATCAGAGGAAGCGAATGCCCATGTACGAAACGGAATCCATCGTTTGGATGATACGATCGAGGTAAAAAGCTTTCCGATCGCAGACGGTGGGGAGGGGACCGTAGATGCGTTTGTTCAAACATGCGCGGGAGAGTATGTAGAGGTAAATACCACGGATGCATATGGCAAAAAGATCACCACAACCTATGGCGTGATTGAAGATGGAGCTACGGCAGTGCTGGAGGTTGCCAATATTATAGGCTTGCAGATGCATCCAAAGGAAAAGCGCGCTCCTTATTTTGGTTCTAGTTTTGGCGTCGGTACGGTGATTTTGGATGCGGTGAGGCGTGGCTGTAAAAAGATCATTGTCGGCTTGGGCGGCAGCGCGACCAATGATGGAGGGATGGGACTTTTACAGGCGCTAGGATGTCGCTTTTATGATCATCGCCATCAGTATCTATCTCCTCAGGCAGTCAACTTAGAAAAGATACGCTATATTGATTTTAATCGTTTGAACGATTTAAAGGGTATTGAACTGATCGCTGCCTGTGATGTAAAGAATCATTTATTGGGAACGGAAGGAGCGACCTTTGTGTTTGGAAAACAAAAGGGCTTTTTTCCCAATCAGTTGAAACAGATTGACGAGGGTATGAGAAATTATCGCAATCAGATTCGTCGTTATCTGAATATTGATTTGGATGCATTGGAAGGAGGAGGCGCTGCCGGAGGGATCGGCGCGGTACTGATCGGCATTCTTCATGCACACATATCGCAGAGGAAATAAAAACATGTGATCTTGTGATTACGGGAGAGGGGCAAAGTGATCACCAGACTATGTTTGGAAAGGTGCCGGTCGGCGTACTGCATATTGCTAAACAATATGAGAAGGAGATTCTTTGTATCAGTGGTGCTTTGGGGATCGGATATGAGGAATTGTATGAGCTTGGCTTTGCAGGTATTTTCAGTATTGCAGATCGCGCGATGAGCTTCCAACAGGCTTTGGAGCAGGCAGGAGAAAAACTGGAGGCCGCCACATATTCCATCATGAGGACAATCATGACGTTTCGTCGATCAGAAACGGAATCATCCATTCATAAGAAATAATCAAAAGAGGATATTTCCTTTCAAATGGGACATGGCGTTATGCGCTCAAGTTTATGTGTGAATCACTCAGTGGTGCGCACATTTTTTTATTTTATTGCCAAAGCCTATTTACATGAAGGCAGAAACTGTGTATAATATTAATATATGAAAGGATGTTCATATATTAATAGAAAGAGGATGATGCTATGGATCGCTTGGAATGTGATGTTATTGAG
>CANPNQ010000160.1 GCA_947575425.1 uncultured Erysipelotrichaceae bacterium | reverse complement strand
TTCGCAGTTATATCATATACGAGCCTCAGATTGATTCTCTCAAAGCAATCCTCACATACCTTCAGGAAACGGGAACTGATCTATTCGCAGCAGAGGATTGATTTGACATGACCAGCCGCGGATGATATCGCTCGCTCTTCTTGTTTCAAGATCGTATCATTGGGATCCATGCGTATCACGAAGAGAAATGCCCTTGTGCAAATAGCAGAAGAAGCACAGGGACATTTTTCTCTGTGCCAATAAAGATCAGCATGGATTTGTTCATAGGATCGCATGCAGGTCTTTATATGCAGGGGTTGCATTTGTACTGTAATGCTTTATAATTATATCCAAAGGAAGTATAGGGCTTTTTCTTAACTGATTGTATGAAATGAGAAACTGGACGGCAGGAGGATGTATGAAAAAAATAAGCAAGCAGGAGCTGGCAAGCATGCTGGATCATACGTATTTAAAGGCAGATGCAAACCATGCGCAGATGGAACAGCTGTGTCGTGAGGCAAAAGAGCTGCATACCGCAATGGTTGCGGTAAACAGCGTACAGAGCGCCTACTGCAAGGAGCTGTTAAAGGACAGCGATGTGCATGTGGGGGCTGCGATCTCATTCCCCTTGGGACAGACAAGTATTGCCTGCAAGCTGTTTGAAAGTGAGGACGCCATTCAAAATGGGGCAGATGAGATTGATTATGTGGTGAATTTGACACAGGTCAAGCAGGGAAATTGGGATTATATCCGCGAGGAAATGACACAAATGAGAGAGCTATGTCATAAACATGGAGTGATCTGCAAGGTGATTTTTGAAAACTGCTATTTAAGCAAAGAGGAAATCATAAAGCTAAGTGAGATCGCCAAGGAGGTCAAAGTGGACTTTATCAAGACGAGTACCGGTTTTGGCAGCGGTGGGGCGAGCGTTGCGGATGTCCGCTTGATGAAGCGCATTGTCGGTGATCATGTCAAGGTGAAGGCAGCAGGCGGTATTCGCTCCTATGCAGCGGCAATGGCCATGATCGAGGCGGGGGCAGAGCGAATTGGCACAAGCAGTTCATTGAAAATCTTGGAGGAATGGGAAGATGCGAACGCTGATTAAGGATGCGCACGTATACAGCGGGCATGAGAGCGGTTTTGCGGGCGGTGTTCTGATCGAAAACGGTATCATCGCAAAGGTTCTTCATGATGAGGAGATCACAAGCATGAATATGCATGATATGCAGGTGATAAGCGCAGAGGGAAAGATGCTGCTTCCGGGAATGATCGATATTCATCTTCATGGCAGCTATGGCTATGATTTTATCCGTACTCCGCAATTATCTATCGATCATGTCGCAAAGGGGCTGGTTCAGGAAGGCACAACCGCATTTCTGGCATCGCTGACGGTGGTATCGCATGAAGTGCTATGCGATCTGTTACAGGAATATGCCACGATCCAGCAGCCAAAGGACAGCGCAGCTTATCTTGGTGTGCATAGTGAGGGACCGTATTTGTCCTGCGCCTATAAGGCATTGATGAATGAAGCCTATCTGCGTGATCCCTCTATGCAGGAGTGGGAGGAAATGTTGGAGGCATCGAAGGGCTGGCTGAAGGTGATGACAATCGCACCGGAGCGCTTGGGTGCCGAGGCCCTCATTCAAGGTGGACAATCCATCCATTTTATGATTGGACACAGTGCGGCAAGCTGTGAGGAAGCGATGCATGCCATTCATAAGAGAGCCAAGGGGTTTACGCATCTATACAATGCAATGAGTCCGCATTCTCATCGAAACCCGGGATGCGTCACAGCAGCCCTCTTAGCGGATGAGGCTTATTGTGAGCTGATTGTGGATGGCTTCCATGTGCATCAAGAGGTGGTGCAAGCAACCTACAAAACAATCGGCGCAAAGCGGCTTGTGCTGATCACCGATGCGATGCTGGGAAAAGGAATGCCGGATGGCGATTATGTATTCTCCGAACTGGATTGTCATAAGCAGGGCAATACCGTACAAGTCAAAGCCACCGGCAGAATTGCGGGCAGTGCCATTACCATGCTGGATGCGATCAAAAATATGCGCCGTTTCACCCATTGTTCGATAGAGGAGATCGTCCAAATGGCTTGTGTCAATCCATCCGTCATTGCGCAGATCGATCCTCGCAAGGGCAGTATCAAGGAAGGAAAAGACGCCGATCTCATCTTATTGGAGGATGATCTCTCTTTGATCAGCACGTATGTCAAAGGCAAAGAGGTGTACCATTGTTAGAAGCCTTCACTCTCTATAGGGGATTATAAAGAGCAGTCTTTTTCCACTGCCCAAATATAGAGGTGGATATTGCAAATCCATTAGGAAATGATGCTTCAGTTGAGCAGCTTACAGGCAATGACAATGAATAGCAAGAGGTATGGGTATTCAGATGATATATGAGTGGATGGAACGCAAAGAGATGAGTCAGGGTATCATCATAGGAATGCGTAAGGAAAAAGAAGTTTATAAAACAGCTGTAAAAGAGCTAGATTAGAATTCAAAGATGTTAAAAAATAAATCAACCGACAAAAAAGCACTGTTTCCGATCAATACGGATCAGTGCTTGTTTTCGTATCGCACATCACAATGTCAATCAATGATGAAAGATTATAGTTTTGTCTCCATATCTCCATACTTGTCATTCTCGGTCACATCAGCGGAAGCGTTGTCTATATACTCGCTGAAATCAGGGAAATCGATATGATCTATAGCATTGGTATCGGAAAAACGGAAATCAATATCCACGGCGACCGCTTCCCCTTCTGCCCTTGCGTCCATGCGCAAAGTGAGCTTCTTCCATGTACCGTTTTCCTCACTCAATAGCATTTCCATACGCTCAAAAGAGAAGTCTTCGCCGTAATCTGCTTGATTCATCCTATCAAGGATGATATCAGGATTTAATTCGGCGCAGATGACATGCTTCGTCTCATCCGCAAAGGTGATAGAGGTAAACATCTCTTTGATCTCGTCCTCGCTGAGCTGCCTTCTTGACTGCTCCAGAAGTGAAGCCATTGACTGCCCTTCTGAAGGCACGGATTCCTTTATCTTCGTGTCCATCATATCCATATACATGGTTTGGTCCTTGTAATAAAGATGTATATTATCTAAGGAAATACCGCTGAAGGATAATTTCATATCCATAGACAATTCCACATCCGCATCTGTGAACCGCATTTGTCCTTTAAAATTCAGTTTGCCGATCCTTTGCTTTCGCTCAACCTCTTTGTATATGGAGATATCCGCCTCATATGCAGTAGCGCTCATCGCATTGGTCGCCTGAACAACCTCTTGATATTTCGCAATGGCCTCATCATCATAGCGATTCCCGCTGCCAAAGCAGCCGCATAACACACATAGGCTTAAAAGCAGAAGCATCCGCCGCTTCCATGGCTTTAACGCAATCATTGTTTTTCTAATGTACTATCCCAATAAGCCGGTATCCTCAGCCAAAGGCCAAGTATCCAGATCATCCGGATAAGTGATATCCTTCGCAGCATTGATATCATTCAGCTTCAGATAGACTTGAATGCTTGCCGTATTGCCATCCGCATCCGTCCCTTTCAGCTGAATGGTAGCGCTCTTGATAAAGTCATTTTCCAGCTCAACATCCATAGAGACGCCACTGATTTCTTCTATCCCAGCGGATGCGAAGCTGTTCATTTGCGCTTTGCTTTCCTTTAACAGCTCATCTTTCACAACCAAATGCAGCGTATCATCACTGATCGTAGCCTCATCCAAGTTTTCTTTCCATGCCTCTTTGTCAAAGTTCATTGTATCGGGATCAAAGGAAATACCGGACAATTCACTCATATCCGCTTCCTGCTTCATCTGTTGTCCCATTGCGCTCATATACATCATATTGTCTTTCATATAGATTTCCATGAACTTGTCAAGGCTGACACCCTGTTTCTCCATATCCATCACCATGGATAACTGCGGTCCTTCACTTAAAAATGTACCGCTGATCTCCAT
>CANPNQ010000159.1 GCA_947575425.1 uncultured Erysipelotrichaceae bacterium | reverse complement strand
GTTTGTATGATAAGAAAGCATCAGACTTGAATAATGACAGGATGAAAAGATGTAAGAGTCAATGGATGTGTGATCTTTCCGACATTATTCAATTCTCATTTTCTCACTCCTTGCCTTTTTCGCTATATATCATAGCGCATAAGAAAAGGAAAAGTCAATGTCATCGTTTCTTTTTTCTGATCCTGCCTGTCTGCCCTAGATGATTAAAATGATTGCCTGTCTTCCATCATCACCTTGATGATAGAAAAAAAGCGCCGATCACAGGCGCTTCTGACTGATCTGATCCGATGTAGATTCCTAGGGGAATTATGGGAAAATCATCACTTGTTTTTTTGTTTTTATTTTTTTAATAATGCTTACATTTTTGTTTCCCCATGTAATGGTTTCAACGCCTTGCATACCATCAGTGTCACGATGCACCCGATGATCACCTCGGCGATGCCATTACTGAATACCACGCCCATTAAAACGCCAAGTAAGGCATCAAAAGAGATATTCAGCGCTGCCGCATAATGAGTACCGTATTGGTAAAAGAACCGGCCAGTGCGGACAGGGAAACCGAGATGTTATCGTTGATCTGTTTATTTTTACATAAGGTATAGATCCAAGCGGAAATCAAACCGATCAACACACGGGGAACCAGTGCGATGATCAGGCTGGTAAAATTACCGCTGACATTGCCAATCGTAATAAACGGGGAAAAGCAAAACGAGGTAATCCCCGGAGCAAAGGTCGCATTCCATACGCTGCATAGACCGAATACCAAGCCCAGTGCCGCTCCGTATTTCCAGCCCATCGTAAGTGCCGCAATGATCACCGGGATATGCATGAGGGTCGCGGAGAGCGGGCCGATGCGTAAGAAACCGAGCGGTGTAAACAGCAGTAACAATTCCACAGCCAAAAAAAAGGCAAACAGCGTCAAATTCTTTGTTTTATTGGATCTCATATCATTTCCTCCTACTTTCGCTCCATTTGGATGCAATGTGTGATTGAGATGTCTTTCGATCCGTATAGGACAACCATCCATTCCTGTCGCACGATCAAGATGAACTCTGTCTATAGGATCTTTATGACATGCTAATTATATGCGATTTCTCATGGAAAAGCAAGAATAAATGAACGCCTTGACAGATGAAGCAACGATAGGCAAAGGCTTCCTCACGGATGGCGCGATAAATATGGTATCATGGTACATAATGTAGATAAGAAGCAATAGACGGAGGTTAATATGAAAAAAATTATCGATGAATTTAAAGTATTCATCATGCGAGGAAATGTGATGGATCTGGCAGTCGGCGTGATCATCGGCGGCGCATTTCAAAAGATTGTCAATTCCCTTGTCAATGATATCATCATGCCGCTGATCAGCATGATCAGCGGTGGAATTGATTTCTCCCATTGGTTTATCGCACTAGATGGCAATACATATGTAAGCTTGGAAGCAGCACAGGCGGCCCAAGCGTCTACTTTAAGCTACGGTGTGTTTATCACGGAAGTGCTGAATTTTTTCATCATGGCATTGGTGATATTTTTCATGATTAAGGGAATGAATCGCATTTCCAATGTCTTTCAAAAGGAGGAGACCAAGGAGGAAGGACCCAAAACGAAGATTTGTCCGTTTTGTAAGAGCGAGATTGCCATGGATGCGCTTCGCTGTCCCCATTGTACCTCAGATCTGTCTCAAGGCGCATAGCATGACCAGCTTCCTGCATAGAAAAACATGCGTGTTTCCAAGCATCCTTGTCTGAATCAGACAATGCAAAAGGAAGGCGCATGTTTTTTTCACGGCAATCCAATTATATTACTACAGAAGAAATAAAGGTTATCCGACAAATCCGCCATCTACCGATAATACGGCGCCGGTGATATAGGAAGCCGCATCACTTGCCAAAAACAAAATCGCATCGGCTATATCCTCTGGCTTACCCAATCGCTGAAGCGGAATATTGGCAGCCATGGCCGTAATCAGATTTTCATCCAAAGCCTTCACCATATCCGTTCCAATGATACCGGGGGCAACCGCATTGACACGAATCCCATCCTTGCCCAATTCTCTTGCCAAAGCCTTACTCATACCGTTGACCGCGAATTTACTGGTGGGATAAGCACTGCCGGAGCGCTGTGCATACAGAGATACCATAGAGCTTGTGTTGACAATCGCTCCCTTGCCTTTTTCCTTCATCATACCTGCGCAAAGACGAGTCAGCCGAAACATTGCATCCACATTGATTTTCATCACATCGCTGAAATGCTGATCATCATAATCATACAGTGATGTCGCATCAGAAACACCGGCATTGTTTACCAGAATGTCAACTGTCCCAAACTGAGTCGTTACTGCATCCAGCATCTCTTTTACCTCTGTCTCGCTTTGAAGATCGGGATAACAGCCAAGTACCGGATAGGAAGCATTTTCCTCTCTCAACCGCGCCAATGCTTTATTCACCGTTTCCTGACGAGACCCCAGCATGGCAACCTTCGCACCGTTTTGCAGAAAACCGCGTACCGTTTCATAACCGATACCGCGTGTTCCTCCGCTTACAATCACCACTTTATCCTGTAATGATGGATATTGGTTCATAGATGTTTCCTCCTTTTTATCCGTACTCACTATAGCATGTTTTCCCATAAGATACAATTCCTACGCATAGAAAGATTTGCTTCTTTCCTATAGAAAGCCATAAGTTCAACCGCATTTTCTATTATCAGAGCGCTTGTCTCTTCCAAGCAACCACCATTTGAAATCATTTATTTTGCGTAAAGAAGCATATCTGTTATATCCTTTATAACTAAGTAATATGCTTTTCGATACAAAAAAAGCAATGATTTCCCGTAATACCATGGTTTTTCTATAGAAAGATGGGAGAGTGTTGAGAATGACAATCTGTTCCTATGCTATCATAATGAAAAGAAAAAAGGACATGAAAGATACACTCCTTCATGTCCCGACTCCTAGCGTGCAATGCTTTCCTTCACATATTCACTGTGATACCCTAAAATCGGAATATACAGCTGCGCCCTTGTTTTAACCTCATAGATGCGCAAATCCTCCTTTGCGGTTTTTTCAATGATCTGTGTGGCATAAGGCGCTGTGGCGATGCGCTGATCAATCACATAAGGAGAGAAGTCGCTGTTTTCTATTTCATGCACAGTCGCATAATGCGTACTATTGACCTTTTGAATGGTGATCGCAAAATTCATCATATTGACAAACAAAATCGTACAAAAAGTGATGAATAGAAATGAAACAGCCGCACTGATACTGATCTTCATGGTTTCTCTCCCTCCTAATCCACAATCACTTTCATGTGCTTTGTGCTTTTCAAACCATAAGAATTACGCACGACATAACGCAGCTCATATTCCCCCTTTTGCGTATTGTCCACATTTCCATAGACATCCAGCGCCTCTGTGATATCACCATCCTGTGCATCATGTGCCTGCGCCCATGTACTTGGATCAAACTCCTCATGCAAAGCAATGCGCTGATTCACTGCCTGAATGGTAGGGTAGGCAATATCTTTAATATGGTCATTCACGTCTACCTTTTCTTCCCTATAAAAATCCATTGCCTCATGAAATGAGGAATGAGTTGTATCTTGCCAAACAAGAAACTGCGCCAATGCGCCTGTGCAGGCCATCAGGGTAAACATCAAGCCTGCCGAAACCTTACTGCTTACTTCCATTATATCATCCTTTCCATCATTGTAATAAACGCCGATTGATGAAGCCATAAGCCCAGCAGCACCACAATGATGCCGCATCCAATCAGCTCCAGCACCACATCCAGTGCTTCCTCTACGCTTAATTCCATAAGCCGCCTCCTATCTCATGCATCTTCATAAAGAAGGAATAAAACGTGATCATCAGCGGTGTCATGATCAGCAGCATCATGAGAATCTCGCTTCCCTGTTCCAATACCTTATGCATAGGCTACACCATAAACAAGGACGGCATCAATGAGATCACCGTCAT
>CANPNQ010000158.1 GCA_947575425.1 uncultured Erysipelotrichaceae bacterium | reverse complement strand
TTGATCAAATGAGCCACTATCATAAATCATCGACCTATGTATAATTTGACAATGGCACAAATATGACTATAATAGAAACGTAAAAATTTATTCGGAGGTATATATGAAAATAGCAATATTAACCGACAGCTGTTCGGGAATGAATCAAAAGGAATCAAGTGAATGGGGGATCTACTATTTGCCTTTGCAGATTGTCTGCCAAGAAGCGCAATATTTAGATGGTATCAGCATTGAACTTCAGGAACTGTATGAGTTGCTAAGAAAAGGGGAACAGATGACTACATCCATGCCCCCAATCGCTTTGATTGATTCCACTTTGGATCAAATCAAAGCAGATGGATATGATACGATTATCTGCGTGCCGATTACTTCCGGCTTGTCTTCTACTGCTTCCATGATCGGCGCAACTGCTAAGGAAAAAGGACTGAATCTTTATATCGTGGATTGCTTCAGCACCTGTTATTTACAGTGCTATCTGGCCCAATGCGCCAAACGGTTGGCTGATCAGGGCTTGGATGCGGAAACGATCGTTGCCCGCTTACAGGCGTCCATCGCTTCCAGCAATACGCTGATCATTCCCGATGATCTTCAGCATTTGAAAAAAGGTGGTCGTCTGACCCCGATGGCCGCAGCGCTTGGAGGGCTGTTAAAAATTAAGCCGATCCTTCAGTTGAATCAATCCTGTGAAGGAAAGATTGATGTATATGATAAGGTAAGAACGATGGCAAAGGCACAGGGAAAAGCGATTGATACCTTTGTACAGGAACATGTAGGGGAGGATTATATCTTATCTTGTCTGCATACAGATGCGATGAGCGAGGGCTTGCTTTTGCAGGAAAAAATGAAAGCAGCCTTGCCACATTGCAAAATTTATTTTGGTTATATTGGCGCAGTTATATCTGTGCATACAGGTATCGGCTGTCTGGGGATTCAATACATCAAGCGAGTAGAAGGCTGTGAATGATCGCTGAGATGACTTCCTGATTTTTGTCTTTCTTTATTAGCATGAAAAAACAATAGGTGATGGTCAGCCTATTGTTTTTTTCTGTTGATCCTATGCGTCTATAAGCAATCGCGATGAAGGATAACATCACTACTATTTTACCGTGGTGAATCGTGTCGCATACTCTCACAGAAATAATCTCATTGATTTTGATATTGATCAGGCAAAAGATAACGAATTTTGTCTTTGGGAAAATCCGGAATGCCATCGCTGATGATGATCGCATCCTCCAAGCGAGCGTAGGTTTCCGGACAAAGAATGTTAAATTTAGAACTGTCGGCCAAGATATATGCTGTTTTGCTGTGACGGATCACCGCCTCTTTGACTGCTGCCTCCTGCTGATTGGTGGTGGTAAACCCCATAATGTCATGGATTCCGTTGACTCCGATAAATGCCACATCAAAGAACAGATGCTCCAGCTGCTTTAATGCCGCATTGCCGGTGATGGCGGAAGTGGAGGTACGAACAGTACCGCCCAATACAATGGTATGAATGTTGTGAGAGCACAGCTTTTCTATATGGGGCAATCCAATCGTTACAACAGTGATATTTTTTGCGGTGATATAATCGATCATTTCATAGGTGGAACTGCCTGCGTCGATATAGATCATCTGATTGTTTTTGATCTGGGCGGCAGCCAGTCTTGCGACCAAATGCTTCTGATCCATATTGGTTCCACTTTTGATCATCATGGGTGGTTCTTTGGATTGATCGTCATTGATCTTCGCTCCGCCATGATAGCGGGTGATCATATGAAGTTCTTCCATCTGATAAAGGTCCCGTCGGATGGTTGCTTCAGATACATGGAGTGCGTTTACCAATGCGGAAACGCTCACCTCGTTGTTTTGCTTGCATAAATCAATGATGGTCGTCCAGCGCTTTTGTTTGATCATGTAAAATCCCTCCTGTTTGTATTATAGCACAAATGCGCACTGATGTATGATAAAACGATCAATATTCTTGACAAAAGTAATTATAATGATTGATTGTTTTTAAAAATGATCATTATTTGCTTGATTGTTTCTGTGTAAGCGCTTAATATATGGGCGTGAAGGGAGTTGATATGGTGATATATACGATCACATTAAATCCGTCAATTGATTACTTTATCGAGGTGGATGGGGAATGGATGGAGACGGAAGTCAATCGCGCAAAAGGGGAGAAATGCAAAGCCGGAGGCAAGGGATTGAACGTTTCCATGGTGCTGAATGAGATGCATATACCTTCTACTGTGATCGCATTGCTGGGAGGTTTCAGCGGCGCATATATACGTGATTATCTAAAGGATAAAAAGCATATTACATTGAAGGAAATACCGGTGGATGGAGCGAATCGCATCAATGTGAAAATCCAGAATCATGATAAAACGATTTGTATCAATGGCAATGGTCCAATGGCAAATGAACAGACAAAAGATCTGCTGCGCTGTTTTTTGGATCAAGTGAATGAGCACGACTGGGTAATGATAAATGGCAGTTATGCAAGACAGTTGGATCATTCGTTTATTGTGGAATTGGCGGTGCAGATCTCGCAGCATGGCGCAAGATTGATCATGGATACAGAGGGATTGGATATGGAATTGATTCGTCAATGCAAGCCTTATTTGATCAAGCCGAATCGCTATGAATTTTCCTTGTTGATCAAGGAAGCGGTGGCAATGGAGCGAATCATGGATCAAGCAAAGGCGGTGTTGGATCAAGGGGTGGAGTATATTCTTTTATCGCTAGGAGCGGACGGTGCTCTTTGCATAAGTCAGAAAGAATGCTATCGACTTTGCCATGAGGCATTGGCGCCTGTAAATCTGGTAGGCTCCGGGGATGCGATGCTGGCTGCTTTTGTCGCTCATCTGTCGTTGGGTGATTCAATAAGTGAGGCATTGCGCTGGGGAGGTGCCGGGGGCATGGCGGCGGTGACTACCTTGGAGGATGTCAAAGCAGATATGATGGAGTGCTTCTTGAATCGTTGCAGTGTGGAACGGATTCGGTAGACGCTTCGCTCAGTGATCAAGGATGATTGGTTGCTCATCATCAATAAGATGATATCTTATAAAAAGCGGAAGGGTGTGTAAAAAAGATGAGTAAAAAATTGAATTTTCAAGAAATGGCCAAGGATATTATCACATATCTTGGAGGCAGAGAAAATCTGAGTAATGTGAATCATTGTGCCACAAGGCTGAGAGTGGTTGTCAAGGATGTGGCGACAGTCAATCAGTCAGCTTTGAAAAAAGTCAACGGGGTGCTTGGCTTGGAGGTCAAGGATGCACAGGTTCAAGTCATTGTCGGTGCAGTGATCGAGGATTTGTTCTTAGAGGTGGAAAAGCAAGCGAAGATTACCGCATCGGGAAGTGCAAGCAAGCATGAGAAAAAGAATATTATTTCCCTGTTTACCGATTTTCTGCAATTGATGGCGGGCATTATGAGTCCGGTGATTCCCTCACTGATTGCGGCAGGTTTTTTGACCTGTCTTCTGTTACTGCTGAATTTGGCGTTTGGATTGAGTACAGATAATTCCACTTATTCTATTTCCTACCGGTTTTTGTGGCTTATACTTCCGCAAAGAAGTTTGATACGGAACCGGTTTTGGCGATGCTGCTGGCATGCTGGCTGTTATATCCCGATTGGGTTGCCATGGCAGCACAGGGCGGCTACACTTCTTACTTTGGTATTCCTGTTTTACTGACAACGTATAATGGGGCTGTGTTACAGATTATTTTGTCGGTATGGGTGATGTCCAAATTTGATATTCTTTTGAAGAAGGTGCTTCCTTTGTCGGTGCGCCATATCGCAAAGCCATTTCTCTTGATTCTGATGACTTCGGTGGTTACTTTGACAATCACCGGTCCCTTGGGTGGTCTGTTTACCAATTATATGGCTGATTTTATCAATTTCGTTCGTGAACATGCGAGTTGGCTTGCAGTGACAGCGATCATTGCTTTCTCTTATACGATCGGTATGCTGGCACCGGGCTTCCATCTGGCACTGATCCCGATTGCGACGATGAGCTTGGAA
>CANPNQ010000157.1 GCA_947575425.1 uncultured Erysipelotrichaceae bacterium | reverse complement strand
AATATCCGATGTTCTGGGGTTATTCTAATTATTCTGTCGGATATCTTTATAATAAGGAGGAGGCAGGACTTACCTTTGAAAGTGCGGCAACGAATATTCCTGCCGGAGTAACGGAAAAGATATGCGAGTACCTATGTGAATTGGTAAAATAACAGAAATGCTTTTTTCTTTCGTGGCAACAAGGATCAACTCCATGAAGCAGTCACAAAAAGATACGACCTTAAAAGAGGAGGAAGAAAGCATCTCAATAAAGCAATGAAAACTATGTGATTGCTTTTTCACGTTGCGATGAAACATGCGTCCGGTATCCGGGCGTGTTTTTAGTGACAATGCAAGAAGAAATAAGTGATCCATGTGCTTCCATATGTCAAATCGGATGAAAATATACCGCTTCTTACACAATATGACAAATTAAATGCCTTTTCTTGCATACAATGGTAGGCAAGAGGTGATTTTGTGGAAAAGGCATTGATACAGACAAAACAGAAAGGGGAAGGACTGCTGCTGCAACTGCAATCACCCCTGATCGGAATAGCGGCACTATTGTTGGGGAGTCTGCATTTTCCGCCGTCCTTTGTGTTTTCCTTTTATTATCTGTCTTATTTTTATATGCGGGATCGCCGCGAATATCATGTGGCGATGGCGGGAATCTTGCTGGGGTCTTTGATCAACGGGATATTTACGACCTATTTGTATTTGCTGGGCATGACGGTATTCTATTTGATGATTCATATCCTGCATTACTTTCATAAAAACATTTATCGCAGTATGCCCTATGTATTGGCTTTTGTGAGTATTCCCTATGGTTTCTATCAATATGGAATGCAGCTTTCCGTATTTGTCGTTGCCTTTGTGATGTGGCTGCTATGCGATCAAAATATGCGTGATCCCTCTTGGATTCAAAAAAGGCTGGTATTAACTTCCCATTTGACCGGTGTGCTGCTGTTTTCTTTGGCTTATGCATGCAGCGCGTGGCTGCCGGAAGGGAATGGCGCTTTAGTTTCATGCGCGCTGCTGCTTTTGGCAGGATGTATTTGTGCGCCTATATCTTTGGTGTTATTGTCTTTGTTATATGTGGTTATGATGCTGAGTGTGAGCCTACCTCTTTTTGTATGGATCGCTATGATATGGATCTCGATCATGCGCGATAATCAATGGGTGAACGTAATGGGCTTGATATTGATTGCTTTGTGGTTTCCGGTAGATATGGCGCAGATGGCATTATT
Organism: uncultured Erysipelotrichaceae bacterium; assembly: GCA_947575425.1. Taxonomy (GTDB): domain Bacteria; phylum Bacillota_I; class Bacilli_A; order Erysipelotrichales; family Erysipelotrichaceae; genus C-19. The sequence goes on along the minus strand of CANPNQ010000157.1, from coordinate 2,792 downwards.
GGGAGGAAGTGGTCTGTTTCATTTCCTTACCCATGATAAACATTTATCTTTTTCATCTCAACAGCGCTACCAAACAATGGAAGAATTGGAGGCATCACAGAATACCCTAAACCAACAGATTCAGCATTTCTCCGGAATCTTTGCGGCTCTTTCCCAATATTATGAACAGGTTTCTGATGTGGAGGCGCAGATGCTTGCGGATATGGCAAATGCCCTCAAATACAGCGCCGATACCTTGAAAAAAGTCGATACCAAGCAGACGCAGAAGCAGCGAATCGCAAAGGCCTTGGAGGGGTATCAATATGAAGTGGCGAAGCTGGAAATGGATGTATCCGAGGATGGCAGTCTGGCGATCGATGTTGCACTTAGAGGAATTAAGCGCAGCGAGATTGAACAGACGCTGCTGCCGCTGATGGAGGTGTTGACACATGAGCATCTGTACATTACCTCACTCAATCGCCGCTTTGCCGCAGGAACCTCGCACATCACCTTTGAAAATGCAGTTCCCTTCGGCATCGATGCCTATGCCGATTCACAGAAAAATAAATATGAAAGCTCCGGCGATACATTTTCTATTTTCCGTTATCGCAATTCCGTGATTTCAATGATTTCAGATGGCATGGGGAGCGGGGAGCATGCGGCAGCTTCCTCCAGGCTGATCACCAACCTGTTTCAGCGCATGGTAGTGAGTGGAATCCCCAAGGCAGATGCGATCAAATGCATCAATAAGCTGATTCAAAGCGATTCGTACGCCACGCTGGATGTGGTTTGCTTCGACTGTTCCACAGGAAAGGCTTATATCGTCAATTCCGCTGCCTGTCCGACCTTCCTGATTCGCAATGGGGAGCTATATGAAGTGAATGGCAGCTCGCTGCCGGTCGGAATTTTATCGGCCATAGAACCGGATTGCTTCGTCATGGATCTTAAGGAAGGGGATGAATATCTGATTATCAGCGATGGGGTATTCATTGATGAGATCTATGAATGGCTGAAATACCGTGATACAAGCAGTGTCAAGGCTTCGGTAGAGGATCTGATGGCAGTGCTTCAGCAAAGAGAGCGCAAGGATGACTCCACCGTAGTATTAAGCAAGGTATATACCAACTGGACGTAGGAGATAACCGTATCGCAGTCATTGTCAAAGCTTGATCAAAGCACAGGGAGACCTGTGTTTTTTTGCTTGCGCATCTTGGAGATGTTGGGTATAATTTGCCTATGAAGTTGAGTGAACAAGAGAAAACACAAACATGGATCATCGGTGTCAGCGGCGGCAGTGATTCAATGGCGCTGTTACATATGTGTATGAATGCCCATATGCACATCGTTGTTGCCCATATGAATTATCAGAAAAGAGAAAGTGCGCATCGTGACACGCAAGGAGTCAAAGACTTTTGTCACAAGCACCATATCCCTTTTGAGCTTCGCTATCAAAAAGAACCGTGTCATGAAAACTTTCAGGCATTCGCCCGCAAACAGCGCTATATCTTTTATCGTGAGTTGATTCAAGCCTATGATGCGGCAGGGGTGCTCATCGCCCATCAGCTGGATGATCATTTAGAGACATATTTGATCCAAAAGGAAAGAAACGCGATTCCTGATTTCTATGGTTTACAGGATCATATCACGATCTTTGGATGTCTGGTGGTGCGCCCTTTGCTTGCTTATACGAAAGCACAGCTGGAAACTTACTGCCATCATCATCATGTTCCATATTATTTGGATGAAAGCAATCTGTCCGATCAATATACGAGAAACCGCATCCGTCACACATATATCGATGCGATGGGCGAGGCAGATAAAAAAGCCTTATGTGCAGAAATAGATCAGGAAAATCAGCGGCTTCAAAAGCTGCGTCAGATGGCCGCTGCCTTTTTAACAGAATGGACGCATGAGTGCGATTCTTTATTCACACAGCCAATGGAAGTACAGCATATTATCCTTTTTGAATGGATTCATTGTATCAGCGGGGAAGCGATCTCCTACAAGGAAATCCAAAGTCTGCTGGCGATGATCCATCAAAGCGGCAATCATATGCGAAGATGTGCCCGCGCTTATGAATTGCACAAGGAATACAATATGCTATCTCTGATCAAGCACCATTCGCAAAGCGAGGGGCAGACACAGGGCTATTCCTATACATGGGATCGCATCCTGTACCAAGCCACCCCGTATTTCACCTTAAGCGACCATGGAAAAACGATCGAAGGCGTCACAGTAAGCGAGGATGATTTGCCGATCACCATACGCAGTCCGCAAAACGGTGATTTTATTCAGCTTCGCTTTGGTAAAAAGAAACTGCATCGTTTTTTCATCGATCGCAAAATTCCCAAAGAGGAACGAAAAACATGGCCGGTTATGGTAAATCGCAAGGGAAATATCATCTTTATTGCGAAAATCGGCTGCGATATTTCACATTTCACTAACAATCCGAATGTATTTGTGTTAAAATAGTCTATATGCTTCAAGGAGGATTAGATACATGCATCATGCAGTAGAAAAAATACTTGTTTCCCAAGAGGAGATCGTGGATCGCTGTAAGGAATTGGGCAAACAGATCAGTGAAGATTATCGCAAAGTGAATGAAACACCGTATTTGGTGGCATTATTAAAGGGGAGTGTTCCGTTTTTATCAGAGCTTGCCAAGCACATTGATCTGGATATCTGTTTGGATTTTATGGATGTTTCCAGCTATGAAGGAACGGAATCCATTGGAGATATCAAAATCAATAAGGACTTGGATGGATCGGTGAAGGGGCTGTCCATTCTGCTGGTTGAGGATATTGTGGATACGG
>CANPNQ010000156.1 GCA_947575425.1 uncultured Erysipelotrichaceae bacterium | reverse complement strand
TATTTCAAAGAGCCGACGCTTCAGCACTTTTACGGTAGTATGCTTCATATTCCTCTGCCAGGCGCTTCTTTACCGATCCTTGCCTTTTTTCTCTACGGGATCTATGCGCATCACATCGCTTTGATTCTCGCATGTCTCATTATGGCGATCGGACATCTCGGGATTCATCTTCATCATGCGAAAAAGCATCAAATCGCCCTGTTTTCATAGTATTTGACAAAATATGACAGCGGTAAAAATAGCCCATTCTTTTTGAAATATGCATTCGGATTGTTTATTGTGTCATTGTTAATATTATTCCATCAAAACGGATCAAATTCACGGACAAAAGAAATTTTGTCTTTTTTTTATATGCTTTGTCGAAGTCTTTTCTTTCCTTTGTTCAAACATGATAAGATGAACAAGGAAAGGAAGGATTGTCAATGAGACATCAAATGATAGGAAACACCCTGTATTTTTATTTTCAAGGTGATTTTGATAATCTCTGTGTACAGGGAGCGAAGCAGATCTGTATTGATCTGATTGATCGCTATGCACCGGCAGTGGTGAAGATGGACTTTGAAGAGGTCAGCTTTATTGACAGCACCGGGATCGGCTTTGTGTTGGCCCGTTATAAACAGTTAAATAAAATGGGAAGTCGTCTGATTCTGTGTAATTTATCCCATAGCAATCAGGTATTGTTCCATATGTCCGGTGTATTTCAAGTCATATCACATGAAAGAAATGGGGTGAAGCTATGAATGAAATGAAAATGAGTTTTTCCAGCAAGCAGGAAAATGAACCGTTTGCACGTACAGCCTTGATTGCCTTTTTGATGCCGCTAAATCCGGATGTGGAGGAGATTATGGAATTGAAAACGATGATCGCAGAGGCATTGACCAATGCGATGATCCATGGCTATGAGGGGAGAGAGGATGGCTGCGTGGAGGTTTGTGTACGCTATGAGGAAAGCGGTATGGTGGATATCATCGTCAAGGATGAGGGATGCGGCATTGCGGATGTGGAGCTGGCAATGCAGCCGCTATATACAAGCAAAGCGTATTTAGAAAGATCCGGGATGGGGATGACGATCATGAGTACCTTTGCGGATGAATTTCATGTAGAGAGCAGCGCAGGAGCAGGATGCATTGTTCATCTGCGCAAACAGCTTCATGGACAATCTGAATTCGCTCTGTAATGAGGAGCTGATCAGACGGATTCATGCAGGGGATGAAGCAGCGAAAGAAGTATTTGTAACGAAAAACACACCGCTCGTCTATGCGATCATCAAACGGTTTCGCAAACAGCGGGGAATGAGTGACGATCTGTTTCAGATCGGCTGTATCGGTCTGATGAAGGCGCTCAATCATTTTGACCTATCGTATCAGGTGAAGTTTTCTACTTACGCTGTGCCGATCATCATGGGGGAGATCAAACGCTTTTTTCGCGATGACGGCAGTATGCGCATTTCGCGATCTCTGAAAGAGGGCTATTTGAATATGGTAAAGGCCAAGGAGGAGTTGGTCCAACAACTGGGCAGGGAGGTTACCTATCAGGAAATTGCCCACTATATGCATATGGAACTCAGCGATGTCATCCTTGCCTTTGAAGCCAATCAATTTGTTTATTCTCTGGATGAGACGATCTATGAAAACGATGGTTCGCCGATTCATTTAGAGGATAAGATTACCCAAAGCAAGGAACGGGATGTGGTGTTGGAGCTGGCGCTCAAAAAGGAAATGAAGCAGCTGGATGAGCGGGAGCGTCTCTTGTTGTATTATCGCTATGAAAAGAATATGAAACAAGAGGAAATAGCGAAAAAACTGGGGATATCACAAGTTCAGGTGTCACGTTTGGAAAAGAAAATCTTAGCGAAATTAAAAGAGCGTCTGGTGAGTGGGTAGGCGTTCTTTTCCTATGCTTTATCAAATATCTCACGAAATAATGACACGACGCTGTTTTGTATGCATCGTATGTCTTTTTTTACGATGAAGTTGAAATAGGGGGGATGATGTGGCTGATCGATTGCCATAAGATGATCATTTTGCTACGATGAAAAAAACTATCATAAAAAAATACGTGTTCATAAGAAATTGGTGAATAAACTCTTATAAATGAGGGAAATGCCTTCTTTGATTTTACTTTTTTTATGAAAATAAAGGCTTCACTTATAGATTAAAGCAAGTATGATATGCTATAATGACATCGATAAGGTACAGATCGGGATAGCGGTGAAGCCTATGGCATTAGAAAATCTATATCAGCTCAGTGAGGAACAATGTCGCAGACTGCCCCGGCAGTTAAGTGAGGCTTTTTTTGCGTACCCACTGTTTTGTGCCTCATTTCCTGATGAGACAACACGAAAAGAGTGTATTGCGTTTTTCATGACGCATTATCTGCAAATGTTAAAGCCATATGCGATGTTTCTTGCGGATAGTGAGGAGATGAATGCGGTGATGGTTGTTTACGATTCGCGTCGCTTCGAACGCAAGGCTTATTGGCAGGCACTGTTGCGTATGGATCTTAAGCTATTGTATATTGTCCGCTTATTGGGAATACGCCGCTCGATTCGCTTCGCAATGGATTGGGATGCGTTTTCCAAGCGATGGGTGCGCTATTTTGAGCGCAATGCGTACTTTCATTTGGAATTGTTATATGCAAAGGAAGAAAAGAAGAACACCTTGGTGAACGTGCTAGGAGAGCTGATTGACGAGGGTGATATTATGGATATGAATATCAGCGTGAAAGCGAGCGATAAGGAGAGCGCCCTGTGGTATGAGCGCATGGGCTTTGTGCTGATGAATACGATTGTAGATGAGGAGAGCGGTCTGCATCAATATTGTTTGATCGCACGGCATCATAAGGAGCAGAAATCATGGATACAAGACATCGGGTAAAAAACTTTTGGCGTTATTTTATGGGAGTGGAGCAGGAGATCAGAGCGGCTTTTCTGGCGGTGGATGAGGATATGCTTTCCCAGTTAAAGCAGGAGGTTGCTTTACAAGCGCAAAGTGTTGGCGATATTGCGATTGAATTGGAATTGCAGGATGATTTTTTTGAACTCAGCTTTCATGGAGGAGCAAATAAGACCAAGCAATATATCTGTTCCTTATTGAAAAAGGAAGCACCCAAGGCGCTGATTGATCATTGGATCATCAACGCCTTTCGTCAGCCACTGTCGCAAACAGCACTCCATGCACAGATACAAATCGAGGATCAAATCTATCACGGCTCAGATTTTATTGTCTATTATGAAATTGATCGCCAAGCGAAGTGTATTCATGTTTCCCTCTATTGTGAAGCACTGCTAACATTAAAGGAGGAGCAGCGCTTGCAAATTGCCTGTGCGATGCTGGAGCTCTATATCGGTGAGATTGAATTGGAAGCACGCATTGGAGATATCCAAGTCATCACGGAAAAGAAGGCGCATGCGCAGAATTTTTGCCTGTTGGCAAATTTTTATGAGGATATATGCGATATCGTCATGGATGAGGAGTGGAGCGAATATCGGGAGCCTTGTGCAATTTATTCCGCTTATAAGCTGGATCAGGCATTGGAGCATGATGCCTTGCGCAAGGATATGATCTTAATCATAACGACCAACCCCCAGCTTCAGGAAGAACTGTTCAACCATGAGCAGGATACTTTGGATGAGGCGATGCGCTTTGGAGCGCAGTATGGCTATCTGTATTATGAGATTACTCAGCAAAAGGAACAGATTGCGTTCGTCAGACAACAGCTGGAAAGAGAATTGCACGAACTGTTTTATCCGATGTCGGTTGCCCGTACGATCGGCGGGGCGATCGGTACCCATTATGCGTATATTGATGTGCTGATCTATGATTTTGAAGCATTTGAGATTCTGCTGGAAAAACTGAATGAGCATTTGTCCTTCCCGTTGTACTATCAAAGTTTCCATGCATAAGGAAAACCATCCAAAACGGTAATAGAAGGATCATAAGAATATGTACAATAAGGAAAAATGAAGTGGGAAAAGCATCAGAAGGAGATGGCGCCATCCATACATAGAAAAGATGCTTTTTTATTTGGGAGGAGGAAAGAGGAG
>CANPNQ010000155.1 GCA_947575425.1 uncultured Erysipelotrichaceae bacterium | reverse complement strand
GTTTTGTTCTTCATTTGAATTGTGCAAAAGCTGTGCATATGGAAGCGACTGGCATTGGCTTTGGAGAGGATATTTCCCATTCCAATCTGTATTTGGCGCAAGGTGACAATACGTTCACGGATATGATTCGTACAATGAAAAATGGTGTCGTGATCAGCGATGTGACGGGTCTGCATGCCGGATGGAATCCGATCACAACACAATTTTCATTACAGGCGTCTGGTTTCTATGTAAAGGATGGAGAGATCGTTCATCCCTTGAATCTGATCACCATTGCCGGTAATTTCTTAGAGTTGATGAAGGATATCACCATGATCGGCAATGATTTGATTCATTATCCTACCGGAATCGGTTCTCCCAGCGTTTTATTCCCATCGCTGGCAATCAGCGGTGAGGGGAAGTGAGTCACTTCTTGGATTTGAGGATGATATGAAATGAGCGTCAAGTGACAAAATATGAGCAAAGTTTGCTTAGGATCAATGAGAACTGTCACTTATTTGAAAAAGATGAGGAAAAGAAAAGTGCTGTGACTTAGACCTTTCGCCTATTGTCACAGCCCTTTTTTACGGATCGATCACCGTAGGTGTTCTGCCGATACCGACGACTTCACTTGTAATTCTTGTCCATGTTGCACAGCCGCAGATACCATCTGCGCTTAATCCATTGTTTCGCTGATAGGAGATGAGAGCATTTCGCGTGTTGGGACCGAATGCGCCATCTAAGGTATAGGTGGTATAGCCAAGCGCATTGAGCGCATCCTGTAAGATCAGCACATATACGCCTCTGGAACCGTTCCTTAGCAGTGGGAAACCAGCCGAGCAGGCAGGCGTGCCATAGCGTTTATCAAAATGAACCCATGTCGGTGTGAGATTCAGCGGTTCCACATAACTCCATACCCCAAGATTATTGGCTACATTCCATATACGGTTACGCTGTGATGCAGATAATGTCTGTCCGACATCAAAGGCAACTCCGGCATAATGCTGGGACTGATTTCCATGTCCGCCTTCCCAAATGCGCTTAAATGCATAGCGAAACGGAATCGGCGCATTGTAAGATTTGCGCGTCGCATTCCAAGCCTCCATTGTCGCATTGGTTGTCCATAACACATTGGAATTGGAGCTGCCGCGGAATTCTCTAACTAGCATGGTTCTGCCATAAGAATAGGGCATCGGATCGCTTTCATTGAGACGAAATACTTGCAAAGCCTGTGTATAAACATCGTAGACGATAACCTTTGCCATGAGATTCCTCCTTTCCTTTCCAGCATATGAGTCATTATAAAAACGGTATAGGTATATGCAAAAGATAAAAAAGAATGGAGGCTGACTTATCCTTCCAGACAAGTGATGCCCACCATCCGATCATAAAAAGGCAAATAGAGGCAGACCCACCAGCATCTCGTAAAAGTGATTCTTACGCCAGCATATGCTTTAGAATGGGATACTTGTGAGTATATGAAAATCACCTCTCCCATCTAATGGGCGATATATTACGGAAATATGCAAAGAGTATAGAGTTGTCGAAGCACGATCATTGAATGATACAAAGCTTGAATATACAAAAGCGCCATAATAGGCGGAAAGTGGATTGAAGCATACCGCAAGTAAATGAGCGATATGAATTAAGGAGAAAAAAACAGACTTCATGATTGGGGAAGTCTGTTTTTTTATGGTTATCGCTGTACGATGAAGGAAAGATGCCTTCCGCATTGCTTATCTCTGCGATAAGAGAAAAATACCTCATTATCGATGAAGGTATCGTTTGGATCTACTGTGATATGCTCTCTCAAAACCCCTGCATTTAGCAGCATTTGCCGATTTAAGCCTTTGTTATCGGCATACGCCTTTTGTTCATTCTTCATGCGAAGATAGGGGGATGTATCAAAGGGCAAAGCCTTGATCTGATCAACGACCTCCATACCGATCTCAAAGCTTTGATAGGCAATAGCGGGACCGATATAGGCAAGGATATTCTCACTGAGACATCCTTCCTTTTGCCTCAGAACATCCAATGTTTTGCTTACAATCGCCTTGGTGGTTCCTATCCATCCGGAATGAATCGCGGCGATGATATGCTCCATTGGATCATAGAGTAAAATCGGTACGCAATCAGCAGTAAACACACCGATCAAAACATTGCGCTCCCGTGTATAAAGAGCATCACAATCCTGTATCGCATCCTCTTTGGAAAAAGCGCCTTTTCCGATATCCTTTTCACATACCTCGTATAGATGATCAGAATGCGTCTGATTGGCAAATACAAAGCGCTTCATCGGCACATGTATCATATCTGCCAACATCTTGCGATTTTCCAAAACACTATCATCATCCTCACCGCAATGCAGTGCCATGCTGTTACATGCTCTTTGTAAGGGGTCCCGCAGGGTCGTTCCAGCGCTAAAAGCATGGGTATCTTTCCATAAAATCATAGTCCTACCTCTTTCATTTTCTGCCAGTTCATATTATATGCATTTCCCTGTATAAAGTATATCGCTTTTTAAAGCAGATGTATAGAAAGTTTTTTTTGCGAGTGATGATCATAGAATCCATACAGACGCAAGCGGATATTCTTTTTTGGTCCCAATAATGGTTGCATCTTCCTTTGTAATCCGTTATACTATGAATGGTTGAATATGCAACTAATAGGAGGGGCTATGGAGAGCGAATCTAAATTACTCATTGATACATCGATTTTATATCGCAGTATGCAGAAATTTTATGATAAGCGGCTGAGCACATATGATTTGGGCTCCGGGCAGTTGCCGCTGCTGCTGCTGATCTACGAAAATGAAGGTATTTCCATGCAGCAGCTGGCAAAACTGGGCTCCTTTGATAAGGGAACAATCACAAGAGGATTGGTGAAGCTGGAAGAACAGGGATATATCCAGATCAAAACCAATCGCGATGATAAACGCATCCGTCAGCTAACCACCTGTGAAAAAACCAAGGACATCATTTCAAAGGCTTATATGATTCGCAGAGAGTGGTGGGAACAGGCGACCAAGGAGCTGGATGCATCGCAAGTTGCTCTGTTTGAGGATCTTCAGCATCGTATTGCCAATCGTGCCCGAGTTATGGAAATAGATGAGGATAGACATATGCGTATCTTCGGTATACAGAAGCTGACGCTGTTGGATTATCCGGGTAAGGTGGCATGTACCCTGTTTTCCGGCGGCTGTAACTTTCGCTGTCCGTATTGCCAAAATAGCGATCTTGTCTTTTTGAGTGAGGATCTCATTGAGATTGATCGCATGGACATGGAACAGTTTTTAGAAAAACGCAAAGGACTATTGGAAGGGGTATGCATCAGCGGCGGAGAAGCGCTGTTACAGGAGGGTATCGAGGAGTTGCTGATCAGGATTCGGCAGATGGGATATGCCATCAAGCTGGACACCAACGGATCCAAGCCAAAGAAGCTAAAGGAATTGATCGATAAGCAGCTGATTGATTATGTGGCGATGGATGTGAAAAACGATCCATCTCATTATGGAGAAACGATCGGAATCTCTGATTTTGATCTTTCGCCGATCATGGAAAGCGTTGAACTATTGAAACATGGAAGGATTCCTTATGAATTTCGCACGACGGTGGTGAAGGAATATCATAATGAGGAGCGCCTTAAAGCGCTGGCGCAATGGCTCAAAGGGGGCAGCGTTTATTATCTTCAACCGTTTGTAGACAGTGAAAAGACGATTTTAAAGGGACTTCACCCTCATGATACGCAAGATCTGTATGCATTTCAAGTCATATGCAATGCCTATATTCCCACAAAGATACGGGGATTATAAACGGAACCAAGAAATAGGATTCGTATATAAGAATTCGATCTATCATCCAAAGAAAAAGGAGGAATTACCATGTATCAAGTCGTAAAAAGAGACGGTAAGATCTGTGAGTTTGATCTGACAAAGATTATTCAGGCGATCACGCAGGCATTTGAAGCCCAAAAACGTCAATATCATCCCAGTGTCATCGAGTTGTTAGCACTGCGTGTGACCAGTGATTTTGAGAGTAAGCTGAAGGATGGTAAGATCAATGTAGAGGATATTCAAGACAGCGCAGAAC
>CANPNQ010000154.1 GCA_947575425.1 uncultured Erysipelotrichaceae bacterium | reverse complement strand
ATACTTTTCTATCGTCAATGAGGGCAATCTGTGGTAAAATAAGTAAAGCAATCTGATACAGAATCAATCATTGGAGGTTTCACATATGGCAAATTTTATCGAACGCCTGTTTAACGGCGAAAAGAAAATTCTCGCAAAGCTGGAACATATCGCTGATGCAGTAGATGCACAAAGTGCAAAGATGAAAGCATTGAGCGATGAGGAATTGAAAGCGAAAACCGCAGAATTTAAAGAGCGCTATGCGAAGGGGGAAACGCTGGAGGATTTACAAGTAGAGGCTTTTGCAGTTGCCCGTGAAGCGGCAGGACGCGTCATCCACGAATATCCCTTTAAGGTTCAGATCATGGGTGCGGCGGCAATGCATCAAGGTGATATCGCAGAGATGAAAACCGGTGAAGGTAAGACATTGACCGCTGTGATGTGCGTCTATTTGAATGCCCTTGCCGGAAAGGGAATCCATGTCATTACCGTCAACGAATATCTGGCAGGACGTGATGCCGAGTGGATGGGTGAGATCTATCGCTTCCTCGGCTTGAGTGTCGGTGTGAATATGCGGGCAATGACCCCAAGACAGAAGCGGGAAGCCTATGCTTGCGATATTACTTATACGACAAATTCAGAACTTGGTTTTGACTATCTGCGTGATAACATGGTAACCGATGTCAAGGATCGGGTACAGCGCGGTTTACATATGGCAATCGTCGATGAGGTCGACTCCATTTTGGTCGATGAATCCCTTAATCCGCTCATAATTTCCGGCGGACGGAAAAACACCGCCATTCTGTTTATGCAGGCAGATCAGTTCGTCAAGAGGTTTCTTGCGGATGAATATGAAATAGATGAAAAGACAAGACAGGTCCAATTAAGCGAAAAGGGTGTCAGTGTCGCAGAGCGCAAATTTAAGATCAAGAATTTGTACGATATTGAGCATACCCAGTTGGTACACCATATCCAACAGGCTCTGAAGGCAAACTACATCATGATGAAGGATGTGGAGTATGTCGTACAAGAGGATGAGATCGTTATCGTCGATCAATTTACCGGTCGTACCATGCCGGGACGTGCTTATTCCGATGGCTTACATCAGGCAATCGAAGCCAAGGAAGGTGTCAAGATCAAGGAGGAGACCAGTACACTGGCTACGATCACCTATCAGAATTTCTTCCGTCTGTATGGCAAACTGGCTGGCATGACCGGAACCGCCAAAACCGAAGAAGAGGAATTCTTAGAGATTTATAATATGCGTGTTATCGTCATTCCGACAAATAAACCGATCGCCCGCATCGATTATCCCGATGCGATATGGGGAACCCGTGCATTGAAGTTCAACGCATTATGCGATGAGGTAGAATCGCTATATCAGCGCGGTCAGCCGGTATTGGTCGGTACCATTGCGGTAGAAACCAGTGAGCTAATCTCGGAAATGCTCACAAGGCGCAAGATTCCCCACGAAGTATTGAATGCGAAGAACCATGCCCGTGAGGCGGAGATCGTCGCCAAGGCAGGACAGGTCAAAGCGGTTACGATCGCCACCAACATGGCAGGGCGCGGTACCGATATTAAATTGAGTGAAGAATCCCGTGCCTTAGGCGGCTTGGCTGTATTGGGCAGTGAGCGCCATGAGTCAAGACGTATCGATAACCAGCTGCGTGGACGAAGCGGACGTCAGGGGGATCCCGGTTATTCCCGTTTCTATGTCTCCTTGCAGGATAATCTGATGATCCGTTTCGGCGGGGAGAAGCTGGAAGGCTTATTTGCCTCGATCGGAGACCAGCAGGTAGAATCCAAGATGGTAACCAAATCAATCTCTCAGGCACAAAAACGGGTTGAGGGGTACAACTTTGATGTCCGTAAGCAATTACTGGATTATGATGATGTATTGCGCAAGCAGCGTGAGATCATGTATGAACAGCGCAACTATGTTTTGGAAAACGATGATGTACACAGCATCGTCAAGGATATGTGCGATCGTGTTGTTATGAGCGTTTTAGAAGCAAATACGGAAAATGCTCACCATGAGGATCATATTGATGCATCAAGTGTAATTTCCGGATTGGAAATGCTCGGCTTAGAAGAGGGTGCGATACAGGCAGAGGAGCTCAATAGTATGAATAAGGATCAGGCCGCTGCCTATTGCGCCAACAAGATCTTTGATATCTATGAAGCAAAGATCGAACCGATCAAGGAACAATTCCTGCCTTTTGAAAAGAATATCGTATTGCGCAATATGGATCGCAACTGGATTGAGCATATCGATATGATGGATAAGCTGCGCGGCGGCATCCATCTGCGCTCCTATGCACAAAACAATCCGTTACAGGCGTATGTATCGGAAGGCTATGAGATGTTTGAGGAGATGATGCAGAGAATTGCCCGTGAGGTTGTATTCTTCGCATTAAAGGTTCAGATTCAAAGAAAAGAAGAAGGAGAAAATGCCTGATGGAATTATATGAGATAAAACAAGGGCTGGACACTCACTCAGAGAAGCTTGCTTCTTTGGGTGAGTCACTTTGACTTAACAGAAAAACGCTATAAGATTGAAGAATTGAATCAAAAAACGATGGAGGATGGTTTTTGGAGCGATGCCAATCATGCGCAAAGCATCATTCGTCAATTAAACGGGCTGAAGGAAATCACAGAAGCCTATGATTTCCTGTCTCATACGATAGGTTCTTTGCAGGAAACCCATGCGCTGTTAAAGGAGGACATGGATGAGGATTTATTTCCTCTGTTTGAAGAAGAATATGTACAAATGACTGCCTCCTTTGCGGATTTTGAAATCAAGGTATTATTGTCACACGAATATGATCAATCCAATGCGATTTTGGAGATTCATCCGGGAGCCGGCGGTACGGAATCCTGCGATTGGGCTGAGATGCTGTATCGGATGTACTGCCGATGGGCAAATAAAAAGGGTTTCAAAATCACCGTGATGGATTATCAGCCGGGAGAGGAAGCCGGGATTAAATCCGTGACCTTTTTAATCGAAGGCGATAAGGCATACGGTTATTTGAAGGCGGAAAAGGGCGTGCATCGCTTGGTGCGCATTTCTCCCTTTGATGCCGGGGCAAGAAGGCATACTTCCTTTGCCTCACTGGATGTGATGCCACAGTTTCAAGATGAAATTGAAATCGAGATCAAGCCGGAAGATTTGATTGTGGAGACAAAGCGATCCAGTGGTGCCGGAGGTCAGCACATCAATAAGACCGATTCGGCAGTGCGCATGGTTCATAAGCCGACCGGACTGGTCGCAACGTGTCAAAACGGTCGTTCCCAGCATGAGAATCGTGAGGAAGCATTGCGCATTTTAAAATCACGAATCTATCAGAAAATGATTGAGGAACAGGAGGCCAAGCTGGCAGAGATCAAGGGCGAACAAAAGCTGATTGAATGGGGGTCTCAGATCCGCTCTTATGTGTTCCACCCTTATTCCTTAGTCAAGGATGTGCGAAGCGGCTATGAAACAAGCCAGATCCAGAGTGTGATGGATGGAGATTTGGATGATTTCATCTTTGCCTATTTGAAAATGCAGGTATCATAACACAGTGAAAAAAAGCCGATGGGAATCCCTTCGGTTTTTTCTTATTGCTTTTTACTCTTGATCAAATAAAAAAATAGGATGCTTTGTCATACGGATACAACTAACAGGAGTTTTCTTATTCACTTATGGTAGTTGTATTTATGTAAGCAGATCTTTTTAGCTACGCTTTTTCTTCTTATCCATTATCCATATAGACTTATATGCATAGTATTTATATAATAATACAAGGAGGATGAGTTTATGAAAAAACTAATTATGCTTTTTCTGTTCTTATGCATCGCTACTGCCTGTGGAAACACTACCCAATCAAAGGAAAGCGACCCTACGCAAGATCAGCCGAATGAACAAGCCGGTGAAAATAGCAATCAAGTAGCAATAAATGCGCCACTCGGGGTTGCGCCAGTTATATTTTACCATGGTAAGTATTATTGGATCACCGGTGGAATAAACGAGCTTCCAAAGCAATACATTGATTCCGGCGATAAAATACTCGGGATACAAAGTGATGATGATACACTTCCCGATCAAGAATGCTATGGATCGGGGTTTTTAGGTACA
>CANPNQ010000153.1 GCA_947575425.1 uncultured Erysipelotrichaceae bacterium | reverse complement strand
GGCGAGCTGGAACGTGTTTCCACACCGGTGAGAATCGCATCCAAACATAGAAAGCCATGAAGCTTGCGATCAAACGCGGGAAAGGCTTCCAGCAATGCCTCACTCACAAATTGGGGCAGAATAGAATGCAAATCACTCAGCGTATAACCGGGCAATATGGATGGCTTTACCCAGCCAATCTCTCTGCTTTTCCTTAACTTCATAAAATCCTCCATGCGTTGGATCGGCGCATGATAGGGCTGTTCCCCCCATGTATAGGCGGCACGCTCCAAATGTCGCTGAAAATGAACTCCATCCATCAGATCCATCCCAACATCATCGGGATTTACTTGTACCAGCACAGCGCTGTTCGCATTTTCCTTATCTCTGGCATGCTCACTCATGCCGTTGACCACAATACCGCCGACTTCACTGGAGCTCATCACTACACTGCCGCCGGGACACATACAAAAGGTATAGACACCTCTTTGCTTAGATGTCGTATAGGAAAGGCGATATTCCGCCGCCCTTAGATGGGGATGCTTAGCATATTCCTTATATTGTGCTTCATCAATGAGCGCTTGAGGATGCTCCACTCGTACCCCTACCGCAAAGGATTTCTTCTCCATTGCAATATTTCTTTCACGTAGCATGTCAAAGGTATTGCGGGCACTATGCCCCACCGCCAATAGAAGTGCCTTGCATGGAATGCGTTCTTTGTTCGTCATTGCGGCGCTGATCTTATCATTGTGAATATCTAAATCCGTCAGCGCACTGTGAAAGCGGATCTCTCCGCCTAAGCGCAGAATCTCCTTGCGTATATTCACTACAATATCACGCAATCGATCCGTTCCGATATGCGGATGAGCTTCATACAATATCTCTTTGGGAGCGCCAAAGCGCACCAATTCCTCCAATACTTTATGCGAGCGTAGATCCTTGGATCGGGTTGTCAGCTTCCCATCGGAAAATGTCCCGGCACCGCCCTCACCAAACTGCACATTGGCGTCAGGATCTAAAATCCCCTCCTGCCAAAACTGCGTCACCTTTTCCATGCGCTCTTGCATTGCAGCTCCTCGCTCCAGCACTAACGGTCGATAGCCCATCTGTGCCAACAGTAACGCCGCAAACATACCCGCCGGTCCAAACCCCGCCACAATGATGCGCCCATCTCCCTGTTGCTTCCCTTTGATGGGCATAGAATAGGAAAGATCTGGTGCCCTTTCTACACCCTTCCATCGAAGACAGCGCTGCTCATCCTTCACTGCTACATCAATGATATAAGAAAAACGGATCGGATTTTTTCTGGCATCAATGCTTTCCCGATAAATCCGCATCTCCAATAGCTCGCTCTCCTTGATATGCAGGCGCTCCATGCAGGCTTGCTTCAGCACCTCAAGATTTTTTCTTTGATCCAAGCTAGTGATGATCTGATGCAGGCGAATCATATCCTACGCTCCCTTCTGTTGTGAAAAAATCGCTCCTTTTCTTTTTCACTGAGCGATTTCTATCCAAGTAAAAAACAAAACAAGTCATTTAGTATTCTATCAAACACGCATCTACCTCAGCAAGCTCCGCCAAAGAAAGACCCTTGCGATACTGATCAGGAATGGCTTGAATCGCTTCCTCCAGCAAGGGAGCAATCTCCTCCTTCGCAAATACTCGGTAGATCATATCCTCATAGGTAAATGAGCCTGTGTGATACTGGTATACATCGATCAGCTCATGCACCACACCACGGACAAATCGCCGACTAAAATGCGTCAACAGATGGTTTTCCAACGGTTTCAATGCCTCTTTTTTGGCGGCATAATAGCGCTGGGTCCGTGAGCGCATCTCCTCTTCGCAGCATAAGGTGTAGGGGATCTCGGGATATTGCATGATTCCCCGATACAGCTCCATAAAATTCATTCCTCTTAACATGATGAAAGACATTGCCTCGTCATTTTGGCGGATCTGAAATGCCTGTAATTGTTCCCGGATTCTCAAGCGCCATGTCATTGCCGCAAATAAGTGCTCTGACTCAATGATAATTCCATATTCTGCCAGCATCCGGACACACTGATTCAATTCCAATAAGCCAAAGGTATGAAACATTCCCAGCAATAGCTCATCCTGCTTCTGAAGTTGTGCCACCAGCGGATCATAATGGCGGTTTTTCGCTACCCGCAGTGCAAAAGGCATCGCCTCCTTGCGGATCTGATACCAACCGCGTGTCTCATCATTCTCCAAATGCGGCACTTCCTCAATCATCGAAAGCTCCAGCAGCTGATCAACCGGATAGTAGCGATAAGTCAGTGGACGATCAGGATGACGCACTAGCCTGCGCAATGTTTTAAAAGCGTTCTTATCCATCAAGTAAAACACGCTGCGCTTCTTTCCTGTCAATAAAATATGGATCATTTTCTCACGATTCGCATCGGCATATTTCTCATAACCGTATAAGTAGCCGATCAGATCTCGGAGTGCCTCATCATCCATAGCCTCCAGCTGATATTGCCACATCATATTACATCAATACCCGAAATTTTGGATAGCGCTTGGCAGCGTTAATCATACAAAGCGACAACACGCAGGAGCAGCCGATGCTAAGTGCATATACGATTAGATTTCCCATATGTAATACATTCAAAAACAGATAAATAAAATAGATATGACTGACATACAGCAATAATGACATCTTTCGCAGCGTCCCATAGATCTTTTTCTGCGATAAATGAAATTGTAACAGAAAAATAAAGAGAAAGAATACCGTCGGTGCCAGCATCAGATACATACTGGTGAGATCATGCATGATTCCCCACTCCACCAATAACCATGCTTCGATACAGAAAGCGACAAAAGCGAAGAGAAAGGCAAATCCTGCCTGACGCTTATAAGGCTGATCGATAAAATCCTGTGCATAGATTCCCAGCACAAGATATAATGGCGCAAAAAACAATCCGTTGCGGCTGGTTACGAAGATGGACTCATAGGCATGGATCACACTTCCAAGAAAAGGAATGCTTCCCAGCACATTGCCATATACGTTAATGAGCATACCGATCACATACAATCCGCCGCAGACCCAAAGCATACTGCGCTTATTCCAAGAGGTATACAGGCAATATACAATCGGTACACCCAATAACAATGCCGGAAAGAACCACAGATGATAATATGTACCATTCAGCAATACATCACGAAGTAAACGGATCAGAGTGAAAGTATCAAAGCCTCCTTGGATCCAATGAAGCGCAAGCAATGGCAAATACAGAATGCTCCAAACAAGATACAGTTTGAAAATCCGTTTCCAATAGTGCTTCAAGGCAGTGACATTTTCTTCTCCTCGCATTCCGCGTTTTGGATCGATTTTGCGGAAAAACAGCCAACCGGAGGCAGTAAAGAAAAACGGAACCGCCAATCTGGCAACCACCTGTACATAAAACAGATTGAATGCTTCATTTACTTCGATAAAGGGTGCGCAGTGGATCGCAATTACCAACAGCGCACTGAAGAATTTCGCTATATCCAATATTCCATATGATTGTGACTTCATAAAGACCCCTTCCTTACTCATAAAACAGCCCTGCGGCTGTTTATTTATAAATGCGTGGAACACGAGTCGTGATTAGACACAGTGTTTCATTGTTTATCGTATGTGCACTGCGAGAAAGCTCATCCACGCTGAGTAATACATCATGATCGTAGCCAAATAATACGACCTCATCCCCTGCCTTAACATTCTCGATATTACTCACATCGATCATCATCTGATCCATACATACATTGCCAATGATTTTTGCTCTTTGCCCATGAACCAAAACCTCCTTGCCGGTATTAGAGACGATGCGCGGATAACCGTCTGCATACCCGCAGCTTACCGTTGCCACACGCATTCGTTTTGGGGCGAGATAGTGACGTCCGTAGCTGACGCTGCATCCTTTTTCAATCTCTCTGACATAACTGATATTGGCTTTCCATGTCATGATTGGCAAAAGATTGGGATGCTGTATCGTCTCCAGCGTATCATCACTGCCTACCCCCAAATGTAATAAACCGGGGCGCACATAATCATAATGCAGATCGGGATAATTGATGATCCCATAGCTGTTTTGCAGGTGGGTGATACCCGGATGGATTCCCTTCTCACGCAGTTCGCTTAAAACCCGATCATATAGTTCAATCTGATGCT
>CANPNQ010000152.1 GCA_947575425.1 uncultured Erysipelotrichaceae bacterium | reverse complement strand
TTCAATCCTTTCATAAGAATCTTGAAGCTTGTTGGCGCTCACTTGGTCAAAATACGCATTGGCATCTGTTCGGATTGATAAAGAGCGTGTCTCATAATCCATTCCACGGGAGTCCAAATGAATCACTCCGTATTGTAATGGTGCATCTAACAAAGAGGAAGATGCGATATCATACACACCGTTGATCTCTGCGATATGCTGGCAATGCATATGACCGCTTAATACAAAAGGGACCTCATATTCGTGAAACAGAGCAGCTAAGCGATCATGGTCAGCGATCGTATAGCCATCGTTGAACAGATCAAAATGAAAAGCAAGATTATGGTGCATCGCAGCGATCGCTTTACGCCCGCTGCTTCGGATATCCGCCAATTCATTGCTTAACCATTCCCACGAAGGATCACTGATAAAGCCACCCACATCCATACTTGAACCCTTCTGTTCATGCGCAACCGAGTCCAGCATAAGCAAACTAAAATCCTCGTTCAGATCCAAACGATAACTCAAGGAGTTCTCATCACAATGTATCGCCTGATCATACCCAAGCTCCCGATATATCTCTTTGAACGCTTCGGCATCCACATGATCCACATCGTAATAATCCTCATTGGTATATCCGCGGGAAAACAAACTATCTATATCATGATTGCCGGGTAAAACTGCCACTGCAATGCCTTGCTCTTTTAGCTTCTTCAATTTTTCCGCCAAGGCACGATGGCTTTCCTTTTCCCCATAAAAGGTGAGATCCCCGGTGATGATCACAAGCTGGGGCTTTTGCTTCTCCATATCCTTTTGAAAGGCTTCCAAAATTTCATCCGCATAGGTCACCATTTTGCCATCTCCCTTTAACATGGCATCTTCAAACCATACGCAATCCTTATAATAATCAGGATGCAAATAATGAATATCACTTGTCACAACAAGGTCCATCTTTCCCTCATTTTGCTTGATCTGGGCATTTCCGCATCCCGCCAGCATTCCAAGTATCATCCATAACATCCAAAATTGCTTTTTCATTCGCTTTCCTCCCTGACAACACAAACACTTGTTTTCTAAGCATGCATCCGCTGTTCTATATATGCCATTAACTGATCAAAGCTTCCATGCGGATATGCATGGATATCCTTATTTTCCTTATTGATCAGACAGTCGGTAAGCAAAAATACATGCATTCCGAGTTTTTGTGCGACCATATCCTCACTCACATCATTTCCCACCATCAAGCATTCCTCAGCGCTTTCATCAAGCTTGCGCAGAATTTCCTGATAATAGGACAAGGATGGTTTACAAGCGCAAGAATTCTCATATGTAGTATAAAAAACAAAATCATCACTTCGCAAGCCTGCCCAGCGAATCCGGCTTTCCGTGGCTGTTCGCGGGAAGATCGGATTTGTCGCAAGCACGCTTTGAAGTCCCAGCTCTTTCACCTTTTTTATGGTCTCGACTGACTTCGGCTCATAGGCGCAAAACGCCTTCGCTGCTTGAAACTCCTCCCGATAAAAGCTATTAAAATGCTCCTGATCTGTGATCGCCTTTTCCCCGTATTGCATTACGAATACTTTCCAGAACGCCGCTTCATTGGTGATGCTGCCATCGTTTTTTATCATAGCGGCTGTACCCTTCCATACCGTGTCAATCAATTCCTTTGCATCATAGCCATAAGCACTCATCTTCTGCGTAAGCAATGTAAAATAACCTTTTGTAAACTTGTCCTGATCCATCGGTAATAAGGTACCGTCCAAGTCAAATAATACTGTCGTCAGCTTCATTTCTTTTCTCCTTATCTGTCGGTATTTATACAGATGATATCAGGCGGTAAGCATATCTTTGGGGACCGCTGTATCTTCTTCGCTTTTCCATATCTGAAACAAGTGTCGCAGCACGATAATCGCTGTGATTGCCAGTACCAGTTCTGCGCAAAACTGCGCATAGGATAACCCATAAAGGGGAAAGCACAGGTTCAATACCAATAGTGCCGGTATCTCCAATATAATCTTGCGCATGATCGCAAAGATCAAAGCCGCTTTTCCCATGCCAACCGCCTGAAAGATGCCGACTGCCAGAAAATCAATACATAAAAATGGCAGCCCCAATGTGAAGCCATGAAGGAAGCGCCCTCCATAAGCAATGATCACATCGTTGTTCATAAATGTCGTAATTAACAGATCAGCGTTGAAATAGATCAAAGCGGCCATCACGGTAATGAGCAATACCACCATTTTGGCGCTGAACCAGATTGTCTGTTTCATACGTTGATAATTGGGGGCGGAGAAGGTATAGCTGATCAGCGGCATGATGCCCTGCGATACTCCCATATTGATATACATCGGTACCATATAGATTTTCTGTGCAATTCCCATCGCCGCTACCGCATCGGAACCATAGCCTGCCGCCAAATGATTCAATATGGTCATTCCCGTCACGTTTAATAAATTCTGGATGCTGGCAGGAATCCCGACAGCAAAAACCCCTTTGACAATATCCGTCTCCCATGAAAAAGCAGAGGGCTTGATGCATACGTAAGTGTTTCCCTTCTTGACATATAATAAGACCATAAAATACAGGCATGCCGCACAGTTGGATAAAAAGGTAGCCAAGCCCGCGCCCTCTGCGCCCATATGAAACACCAAAATAAAGATGGGATCCAAGATCATATTCAGAAAACATCCGCTCATCGTACCGATGCTCGCATGCATGGCCGCACCTTCTGAGCGTACCATATGTGCCATCACCACATTTAAGATCGCCGGTGCCGCTCCCAAATACACCGCCCATTTCATATAGCCTGCGGTCGCCTGCATCGTTGAAGAATCCGCCCCCAGTACCTCTAACAAAAACGATCCCGCAATGACACATATAAGGGAGAATACAATCCCGCTGATCAAGGCTCCATAAAAACCAAAGGCAGAACTGCGATGCACGGTATCATAATCCTTTCTGCCCATTGCCCGGCTCATCATGCTGGAGCTTCCCACGCCAAATAAATTATTGATGGCATTAAACGCCAATAATACCGGAGCCGCCAAGGTTACCGCCGCATTTTGGATCGGATCATTGATCATTCCGACAAAGAAGGTATCTGCCAAATTATACAGCACCATCACCAGCTGACTCATCACCGTAGGGATTGCCAACGTTGCCACTGCCTTGGGAATTGTCATTTCTTCAAATAAAAACGTCTTATCCTTCTGCATATATACCTCCCAATCTATCTTTCATATAGTGAAAGCGGCGAAAACATTTAGAAAGAAAAGATAAGCCAATGCCTACCTTTTCCCATCATTTGATATCCTCGTTTGCATATACATATCTCTAAAGCTCTGTTCTATGGCTAATAAGCAATGATGTAGGTATCTACTGCATTAAAATCCTCATCATTGAAATTCCAGTAACCTTCTTCATCCTTCTTGATCGTAACAATCACGGTTTGATCTTCCAGATAATCGATGTCACCCTTTGCGGCATTCAACACTTGAAGAACCGCGCCGGCAATATTCTCATCCAATTCCGCTTCTGTGGCAAACTCCTTACTCAACTCCGTGTCAAATGCAGCATCCACATCATCATTTGTTTTAACAAAGATATCAATCGGAGAGATCACAACCTCTACCTCATAGCCATCCTCCAGCTTCTCTTTTAAACGAACCTTAAACTTGGCTTTTTGATACACATCACGGTAAAAATCTTCATACTGCTGGTGCATTTCATCATTGATCTTATCTATTCCGAATGTTTGTAACAGGTAATCTGTTTCTACCGAGAGACCGCCTTCATACTCCTGCTTGGCATCCTCCTCACTGATATTCACAAATACACGATAATCTTCGCTGTCACCGTAATATACATTCTTCAACACACCCTCTACATACCCAGCCGCATCATAATCCACTGATGTGGCATCCTCTCCACAGCCGCAAAGCATGAAACAGGCACAGCCGCAGAAAAGCATCGCTTTCCATTTCTTCATATTCCTCAGTTCCTTTCCTTTGCCCTAATTATACCATATTCAAATATGTAAAGCTATCTCGCTGTGAGAAAGTGAATCTTTCCTCCATTCATTTTCTATGGATGAATCACAGATAATGATACGTATCTTTATAATGAAAGAGAAATGCCATGGAGATCACGGGAGTTTAACACCATAAAAAAAAGAGTAAATTCATATAGTGGCTTAAATAGTC